>JAFGEZ010000051.1 GCA_016931295.1 Candidatus Krumholzibacteriota bacterium | reverse complement strand
GGTAGGTGCTCTTCGGCAGGGAGCCGAAAAAACCCCAGTTGGTCACGTTCATCTGGAGTTCGCCGATGTTGTGGATAAACTCGCCGCCGAGGGTGATCGCGCGGTCGGGGAGAACGGATTTCCCGTCGAAGGGGGAGGCGCGCCGATCGTCCGCACCCGCATGCGCCCCGACGAACGCAAGGATCGCCGCGGCCAGGACGGACGACCGCAAGACTCGGGATCGCATCGCGACCTCCCGATCGATCGTGTCGGCAGAGGCGTGGGGCCTGGGAACTGAGCAGCCAAATCGTACAACGATCCGGCATCGCTGTCAACGGCTTCCTTCGCCGCGAAACGTGTCGTCAGACGTGGATGCGGATCAGTTCCATCTGTTCCTCGCCGTGGACGACGACCGAGCCGTCGAGCCTGATGAAGAGATCGATCTCCGAACGCGCCGCCATCTCGCCTTCGAGATAGATGCCCGGCTCGATGGAGAAGCAGATGCCCGGAACGAGCTGCCGTTCGTCCTTCGTCTCGAGATTGTCGATGTGCACGCCGTTGCCGTGCACTTCCTCGCCGATCGAATGCCCCGTCCGGTGGATGAAGAAATCCCCGTACCCCGCCTCCTTCACGACGTTGCGGCAGGCGTCGTCGACCTCCCAGCCGAACACCGGCTTTCCCGCCGCGAACCGGTTCCGGACGAAGTTCACCGCCGCGATCCGCGCGTCGCGCACGACGTGGAATATCTCGCGGTATTTCTCGGGCGGCTCGTCGCCGACGAACCCGCACCAGGTGATGTCGTAGTAGATCGATCCCGGCTCCTTGAACTTGCCCCAGAGATCGATGAGAACCGTGTCGCCCTTCTTGAACTCGTACGAATCCTCCGGCGTGGGCTCGAAATGGGGATTCGCCGGATGGTCGTTGATGCCGACGATCGGGATGTCGTGGCCCGGCGTGATGTTCTCCTCCTCGAAGCGGTCGAGAATGAACCTCGCCACATCGTACTCGGTGAGTTTGACACCGTCGCGGACGCGCTTCCCGATGAGGGCGAAGGCCTCGTTCTTGATCTTCTGGATGATGTCGCCGGCTTGCACGTGGCTCTCGTATCCTGCCTCGTCGATGATCGCCTCGAAGAGCTGCACGAGATCAGCCGACGAGACGACCTCGTGGCCGAAGGAGCGGATCAGTTCGATCGTCCCGCCGTCCACGATCGACGTGTAGGGGATGTTGTTGAGCGGCGAGTACTGCATCGCGATCGACTTCGGCCCGCCGAGGATCTCCCTGAGCGATGCGTGCAACTCGGCCCATGGGTGGTAATGCACCGTGCGTCCGGGCAAGGGATCGAGCTTGGTTGCCTCGACCCGGTGCGCCAGTTTGACGGGCTCGCCGTCGGCGGGAATGAAGTAGAACCAACGGCGCGAGGTCATCTTCTCGAAATCGAGCCCGAGGATCCGGTAGGCGAGATGGTCCCGGTTGTGAAAATCGCAGAACAGCCACCCGTCGATCCCCTTCTGCCTGAGCGCCTCCTGGATCGCGGAAAGTTCCATGTCCCGTCCTCCCCTGCAAAGAGCCGATTTGTCGTTTCGATCGATCGCGCGCACCGGGCGTTGCCGGGCGCGGCGCGTCGCGCATCGCGGCGCAACCGGAAAAGACGAACGCTAGCACGCTCCTTTCGCGCTGTCAAGGAAGGCCCTCCACGGGGGAAATCCGCCGCGAGGCGCCGTCGCGCGGTTGACATGTGAAACTTTCTTTTTATCTTTCGCGTAAGCAATAGCCGTCGAGAGACGCATCCGGGCCGCCGCACCAGAACGGACACGACATGCTCCGCACCGTCATTCTCGCGACCTCCGCCGCCGTCGCCATGTTATGCCTGCTGGCGGGGTGCCACGCACCGCTCGCCCCCGCGGAAGAGGAAGACGCCGCGCCGTCGGTCGTCATCGAACGTCCGGCCGCCATCACCGGGGACACGCCCCTGCCCGGCCCGATCGAGATCTCCTGGCGCCGCGGCGCCGGGGCGCCGGTCGCGGTCCGCTGGCTCTACATGGAAACATCGGAGATGGCGGGAAGCGGCCTTCCCGGATTCGATCCCGTCGCCGAGCTCGCCGCGCACCCGGGACGGTACGAGGATGCATGGTCGCGGTGGACCTTCTTCGCGCCGCTCGCCGGCGGCGGCGACGGAGTCGCCATCGACCGTTCGCTGTCTTCCGCCGCGCGTCTCCTCTTCGCCGTCCAGGCGCGCGACGCGCTCGGCCGGGTCACGGAGGATTTCGATCAGACGACGAACGCGCGGATCTTCCGCGAAGCCGGGGAGGTCGCGCCTCTCGTCACCGTGCGCGACGACCGGCTCGGCATCCTCCTCTTCTCGGGCGACGCCCCGGTCGCGCGACGCGCCCTCTTCGAGGGAGCCGTCGTCCGGTTCACCGTCGAGGCGGACGCGTCGACCTACTCCTCGTCGATCGCCTCGTGGCGATGGGGATGGGACGTCGCCTCGCCCGGCCTCCTCCCCGTCTCGAGGGAAACGCGAAACGGCACCATCGACATTCCGCCGCGGACGCTCGACGCCGGCATGCACACGCTCGTCGTCGAAGCCACCGACATCCACGGGAACGCGACGACGGCCCGGGTCGCCGTCGAGGTCGTTCCCCTCGCCATGGAACGCCCGCTTCTCTGGATCGACGATTTCGCCTCCGACAACGAACCGAAGCCGCTCGGCGAGATGCCGACCGAGAGCGAGCACGACGCATTCTGGACGGCCCTCTGCGGCCGCGCGACGGGATTCGACCCGTCGACTGACGTGTGGGACGTCCTGAACGACCACGCCGGACTCGCCCCCGGCGCCGCGGTTTTCGCCCGGTATCGCAGCGTCGTCTGGACGTTTTCCTCCGCCTCGGACGCCTGGGGAGAGATCGTCCGGTTCGTTCCCGAATCGGCGATCGACGCGAACGATCCGCCGGCGGCCAACCTGCTCCCCCTGTTCCTCGAGGCGGGAGGGCACATATGGACGCTCGGGCGTTCCGAACGCCGCGCCGGGCTCGCCGAGGTCTTCCCCGGGAACGACGTCGCCTTTCCCGCCTCCCTGTCGCGAGATCTCGCCGGCGGAGGCTGCGCCGGCCGCTGCATGGCCTTGCGCGACTACTGCGTGAGCGTCATCGACAAGGTCTGGGGACCGATCCGCCGCGAGCCGGCGCTGCCGCCGGATTTCACGCGCTCGCTCGCCGCCGACGCACTCTCCTCGGCGCGCCTCGACACCGACGACCCGCTGACCGCCGCCGTGCCCGGACTGCCGCGCCGTCTCGACCTGGCGGACGCGGTCACCGCCCCCGGCATGTTCTTCGATCCCGCCGAACGCGGGTTCCTCTACGTCGAACTGTACGACCCCGCCTACTGGATGGACTGGCTCTTCCTCTCCTCCCGCTCCTGTTTCCATCCCCTCTACCGGATGCGCTCGCGGAACGCGACGTCCGTCGTCAACGGCGGCACGATCGCATTCTGGATCACGTCGCACGCCGATGTCGTCCCGCCCGTCGCCGGCGGCGTGGCCGCGCCGAGCATCCATTGCGGATTTCCCCTGTGGTTCTTCGATCACGCGCAGGCCGACTCTCTCGTCGACGCCGTCTTCGGTGAGTGGGGGATTCGCTGAGCGTCTACCGCGCGCGCACGCGGAACCAGCCGTTCGGCGATGCCGCCGAGCGCTCGAGTCCCGTGTACGCCTTGACGCTCCAGAGGTAGATCTCGCCCGGGGCGAACAGGGCGGCGACCGAGTCGGGGAGGGCGAAGGCCGGGCCGGCGAGGTCGCCCGCGTGGAATACGAGGCGGAGATCGGTGCCGAAGATGTCGAGCTCGTACCGGTCGGCGCCCGTGGATGGCGCCCACGAGAAGCTGTCCGGCGGGGCGCCGACGTCTCCCGACGGGGCGAGGAGCGCGATCGATCTCGATCCGGCCGTGCCCCTCATCGGACCGCGCGACGGGCCTTCGAAAACGGCGATGCGCGTCGTCTCGATCCCGGCGAAGACCAGGAGGATCGCCGCGGCCGCGGCGAGCGGGGCGAGCAGTCGCGTGAAACGCAGAATGCGCGGTTCGCGGGCGCGGCCGGGGACCGCGGGGAAAATCCGCTCCCGGAAGGCGTCCGCCAGCGCCCGTTCGGCCGCCGGCCAGTTCGCCTCCTCCAGCAGTTCGCCGTCGCCGTCGATCGACCGGAACCGCCTGAGCCCGGCGAGTTCGAGCCTGCAGATCGCGCACGATTCGACGTGGGTTTCGACGCTCGCGCGCTCCTCCGCGCCGAGACCCCCGTCGAGAAGATCGGCGAGCGCATCGAGGCCGGGGTGTCCGCGATCGTCACGAACGTTCATTGCCGGATTCCCCTTCCCGTATCATTCTCCGGAACTTCCGGCGCGCGTTCTGTATCAGCGTCCGCGCCCCGGTGACGTTCCCGCATCCGAGGATCCTCGTCACTTCCCTGACGGACAGCCCGTCCCGGTAGTGGAGCACGAACGCGTCGAGTTCCTCCGGTCTCATCACGCGCCGTGCAACCCCGACGAGGCGATCGAGGTCTCCGCCGAGTTCCATCGACCGCGCCGATTCGCCGTCCGCGCAATCGAGCGTCTCGCGGTCGTCAACCGGAACCGTCCGCGTCCGGAAGCGGTGCCGCGTCTTCGCGAGCTCTCCCAGGCAATGGTTGCGTGCGATGCGGTAGACCCAGGTGGAGAAGGCCGAACGTCCGGCGAATCCCCCTATTCCGCGGAAGATCCTGATGAAGATCTCCTGGGTCGCGTCGATCGCCTCCTCGGTGTCGTGCATGTAGTTGTAGCACCAGAGGAAGATCTTCCGCTCGTAGCGCGCGAACAGTTCCGAGCAGACCGCTTCGGTCGCCCGCCCGGCGACCATCGCGGCGAGCTCCTCGTCCGTCTTCTTCTTCAATTCCCCGTTCACCCGTTAGACTCCCCGCGGCGCGGCGATGACACACGCGCGATGCGACACTGCTCCAAGAGCGGAAAATCGGTTGGAGGAGTATATCAGACGGATCGGCGGCGGGCGACGAGAAAGAGGGCACCGGCGGCGACGAGCGCGGCGACGACGATGAAGGACGCGCCGATCCCGCGGCGTGCGACCGGAGCGACCGCGCCGTCGCCGACGAGAACGAATCCGGACCAGAGCGCCGGATCGACCGCCGCGCCGGCCATCTCGCGTTGCGCGGCGCCGAGCGCGCCGGCCGCGTCGCCGCCTTCGCCGAGTTTGCGGTAGAACGCCGTCATGAAGCGGTTGGCGAAACGATCGGGGATATCGACCCGGGAGGCGAGGACACAGGCGGCCCCCGCGTGGAGGAAGGCCTGGGTGAGTCCCATGACGCCCTCCCCGGTGGCGATCACTCCCCCGGCCGACCGGCAGGCGGAGAGCACGACGAGTGCGGGGCCGGCCGAAAGCGAGGCGATCTCGTGCCACTGCAGGATGCCGTCTTCTCCGCCCTCGGTCGTCGAGTCGGCCCGCTCCGGAGCGAGAACGATGAATGACCGGCGCGGATCGATGTCGTCCACCGAGCTGTGCGAGGCGATATGGATCATCGCCGCATCGCGGCGGAAGGCATCCTTGAACCGTCCCTCCTCCGCGTCCCCGCCGACGAGAACGACGGAGCGGCCGAACATGGCGGCAACGGCCGATGCCTCCTCGCCGGCGTGCGGCAGGGGCTCGACGGAGACGTTGGTGAAGGGATAGACGCGACCGCTCGCCGATGCGCCTCCGCTGCCGACGGCGATCATGTCGAGCTGCCGGCGGCGAACTCCCGCGTCGCGGCGGCGGAGCATCCCGAGCACGCGCAAGGACGGCGTGAAGAAGATCTCGTGATCGTCGCAGAGACGCCGGTCGTGATTGCGCAACAGGGAGAAGGGCAGCCGGTGGAGCAGGCCGTCGGGCACGATCACGAGCCGTTCCCCCGGCGCCATTCCGTCGGCGACGGGACCGACCAGGAGATCGAAGATCTCCTTCTCCGCGGCGGTGACCACCTCGTCCGGCACGGGGGCGACGGTGGAATCCACCGCGTACAGGCCGAGAAAAACGCGCACGCGCTCCTCGATCTCCCGCCGCGGCGGCAGCATGCGAACGGCCACGGCACCGTCGGCGGCGGTAAAGAGCCAGGACTCGTCGTCGCCGAGCATGTACGAGAGCAACCGTTCCCCCGGGCGAAGGACCGCGAAAAGTTTGTTTAGGCCGACGCCGGCCGGATCGGCGGCGGCGAAGAGATCGTCGTCGGGCGCCCGGTCGAGTCGGACGCGTTCGAGGCGCAGTTCGAGCGAATCGATCTCCGCGAGGTACGCCCGCCGCTCCCCGTCGCCGAGCGCCGGCTCCTGCAGGCGGGCCTGGAGAAAGGCGAGCCGCGAACGGAAGGGCCGCTCCGCAGCCTCTTCCGCCGGAGCCTGGCCGGCCGCCGCGCGCGTGAACGCCCGGCGGAGCATCGCGAACAGCGCCTGCGCCCGCGAGCGCTCCGCGAGGACGAACGCGGCCGCCTCGTCCCCCCCCGCGAAGCGCAACGCGATCGCCCTCTCGTAGGGCAGGATCGCCTGGCTGAGCAGGTGGGTGCGGAGCTCCGCGGCCGTCACGCTGCGCCCGAGCGCCTCCACCGCCTCGACGGCCTCCTCCTGGCGGGCGAGGGCGCCCGCGCTGTCGCCGGCGGCGAGATACAGGTCGCCGATCGCGCTGAGCGTCTTCCACTCGAGATCGCGTATCCCCGCGGCCCGCGCGAGCGCGAGCGCCTCCGTTTTGCGTTGGATCCCATCGCGCGGATCGGCCTCGGTGTCGCCGATGAGGGCGAGGACGCGCGCGCGGATGTACGCCTGCCCCCGGTCGGGAAGGAGACGGAACGCCTCGTCGAGATAGCCGCGGGCAGCGGCCCGGTCCCCCGTCTCGACGAGATGCGAGGCGAGATTGACGAGCGCGTAGAGAAGGCGCGCGTGGTCCCCCGACCCGCGCGCCGCGTCGAGGAAGCGCCGGTACACCGGCCCGGCGAGGTCCGGCCGTTTCGCCGCCGTGTAGACCGACCCGATGCCGCTCATGACGAGCTGGAGCAGATCGTCGTCGCCCGTCTCGAGCGCGGCGGCGCGGGCCTCTTCGTACTGCGCGAGTGCCTCGTTGTAGTCGCCCAGGTAGAATCTCACCGATCCCATGCTGAAGCGGACGGCTCCCACGCCTGCCCGGTCGCCGAGTTCCCCGTACAGGCGCATCGCCTCGTGTTCGGCGGCAAGCGCCTCGGTGTACCGTCCCTGCAGGTCGAAGACCATCCCGATCGAGTTCAGCGCCCATGCGGCGCCCGCGCGGTCGCCGAGCCGGAGCTTCACGTCCAGCGCCTCGCGGTAGCGCCGTTCCGCGGCGACGAAATCCCCCAGGCGGTGATACGCCAGCGCGAGGCCGCCGACGGCCCAGCTCAGCCCGTAGAGGCTGTGGATCTCCTCGTAGTGCCCGACGCACGCCTCGTAGTGGACCACCGCCTCGCCGTATTCGCCTGCCATTGCGAGGTTGTAGCCGAGTCGCATGCGGGAACCGTACTCCCCCCACGTATTGCCGGCCTCGCGGTGGCTGTCGGTGGATCGCCTGAAGCGGTCGATCGCCGCCGCCCTGTCCCCCTCGGCCTCGGCGATGGCGCCGAGACCGTAGAAAACGTACCCGAGCATCCAGTCGAGCCCGCATTCCCGCGAGATGGCGAGGGCCTCCTCGAGGCGGGCGCGGCCCTCGGCCCGGTCGCCGAGACGGATCGCCGTCTGTCCGAGGTTGTTGAGAAGCGCCGCGACGAGGCGCCGATCGCCGAGACGTCGCTCGATCCGGAGAGCGCTCCGGTACAGCGAGGCGGCCTCAGTGGCGAGCTGCCGCTTCTCGCGGACGCGCGCTCGGCCGTTCAGCGCCGCGGCCCGCACGCGTTCGAGCCCCAGGTCTTCCGCCGTACCGAGCGCGAGGGCGTAGATGCTGTCCGCCTCGTCGAGGCGGTCGACGAGATCGTACGCCTCCCCCGCCGTCGTGAGAAGATCGGCCCCGAGAGCCGGCGCGATCCTCGCGAACTCCGGTTGACCGTTCGCGAGCGCGGCGAGCAGGGAATCGGCCCGCCCGAGCACCATCATCGCCCCGGCCGCGTCGCGCGCGCCGACGAGCGCCCGCGCCGCGGCCCGCCAGGCCGTGAACGCCGAGATGCCGTCATCCGCCCCGGCGGCGGCGATGGCGGCCCCGCGGAAGGCGAGGGCGGCCCGCTCGAAGGCCTGCTCGTGGCGGAGATCGCATCCCGAGAGGAAACGGTCGAGAACGTTCGCGCGGGAAGCCAGCTCGCGGAGGCGCTCCGCGGCGTCGTCGTACCTGCAGGCGCGGGACAGGGCCGAGACGAACCCGTCGGCCGACTCCAGACCGGTCGGCCGCCGGCGCGCCTCGCGCAGGAAGAGCGCCGCGGCCTCGTCGTTCCGCCCGGCGTCGAGGAGCGCGTATCCCGCCGCGAGGGTATCCACCCGCGCCCGGCCGGCATCGGCGGCCTGCGCGAAAACGGATGCGAACGCTCCCGCGACGACCGCGAGAACGGCGATCGCCGCGAAGGGCGCCCGGCGGCGCCCGGCGCGCCTCATGGCGCCTCTCCCGCAGACATCGCGCGCCACATCCGCCAGATGATTTCGAGCACGCGCCTCTTCTCGCGGAGCATCTCGTCTTTCGACCCGCACTCGACCGTGCCGGCCGCCGCGCCGGGATGCCCGTCGCCGATGTTCAGCGACCGGACGATCTCTCCGGCGTTCTTGCCGTGCACCCGGCCGGTGAGATTCATCGAGAGGGAGATCGAGACGGCGAAGCCGTTCGCCTTGCGCCCGCCGCGGAAGATCGGGTAGAGGCTCACCACGCCGAGGGCCTCGGGATGGATGAGATAGGCGAGGTTGCGCATGACCCGCGGCCGTCTCTTGTGGTGTGTGAGATCGAGGATGACGAGCTCGCGGGCCTCGTCCCCGTCGAGGAATGAGACCGATCCGCGGAGGAACTCGATCATTCGCGCCTCCTCCCCGCGGTATCGCTCGATCCTCGAGGCGATCCCGTCCATGGCGGGAAGCAGGTCGATCGGATTGTCGCGGAGGAGGAAGACGAGCGTTTCCAGGTACGCCGTCCGCTCGCGGACGTCGCCGACGTCGGCCTTGAGGCTCATGTCGACGAGGCGGCCGGGGGTCTCGCGCCGCCATTCCTCGACGCTGCGGTAATCGAAGGAATCGATCCGGTCGGCCTCGGCGACCGTCTCCCCGGCCCAGCCGGGCAGATCGATCCCCAGGTCGGCGAGGTGCTCGAAGACGACGCGCGCGCAGGAGGGTCGCTCGGCGAACCGGCCGGGCATCGACGCCGGATCGATCCCGCGAAGCCGCACGGCCTCGAGGTTGCCGCCATGGTGATCGAACCAGAGACCGCATTCGAGCGGATAGGGAAGGTCGCAGACGATGTCCGCCGCGGTGATGGGAATCGCCGCGCGCGCCACCGCGCCCGGTCCCGTGAAACGCACGCGATCGCACCCGTAGCCGCGGGAACAGAGCGCGGCCGATACGATCCCGTCGAAATCGTCGTGCGTGATGATGCGATCGTACGTCATCCGGCCGGTGTCCCGCGGAGCCGCGTCGAGCCGACGCCCCGCGATCCGTTCTCCCCGGGCGGGAGACCGGCCGACCGACGTCGTCCGTCTACTCGCCGCCCGCCTGTTTGATTTCGCTCCACGTGGCGTCCCTGGCGGGGACCACGAGGTCGTGCGAGAAGGCGGTGAAACATTCCCCGCCGTCGCGCACGCCGTTGCCGTTCTCGTCGGAGAAGGCCCAGACGTGGATACCATAGCAGCCGCGCCAGCTCACGTCGAGAACGAACGTGTCGGAGAAGTGTCCGCCCTCCGGCGTCGGCGTCGAGACGACGAGATCGCCCAGCGGATACACGTACGCCGCGATCGTCGCGCCGTCGACGAGGATCTGCGGCTCGCAGCCCGCCGGAACGACCTTGTCGAAGACGACCAGGACGTTCACGTAGGTGGTGGGCGCATTGGCGAACCCGTCCACGACGAGATCGAACTCGGTGCCGATGAACACGTACCCGTCGTTTCCGTCCGTCGAGGGCTCGAAGCCCGCGAGGCCGGGCGCCTGGTAGATGCTTCCGTCGATCTCGTTCGAGCCGGTCTCCAGCAACACGTCCCCGCCGCGGTCGTAGGCGGGGTCGTAGAGCGGGTGTCCCGGGCCGACGGTGTAGTACTCGTCCGTATCGTAATGGTAGATGCACGGCCCCGTCGGATAGACGACGAGGCACGGGTCGGCCCACGCGGTGCCGGCCGTGACGATCAGGACGAGGAGCGGGAGGATGGCGATGGGGGTACACCGCGACTTGTGCATGTGCATGTTCCCCTCCAGTCATTGACTGCACACGTGAGTCGCCGCTTGTTCGAGATGCAGCTTCGACAAGAGCGATTCCCCTATGAATCACCGCCAGTATACACCGAATCGGAATATTTCGCAATGACTATGCCGGCATTCCGGTACGAAAAAGGGGAAGCGGCCCCTGGATTCCGCTTCCCCGTGCAACCGCTCCGTGAGAACTCGTCACCGGAGCAGCGTCATCTTTCTCGTCACCGCTTCTCCCGGTACGGCGAGCCGGTAGAAATAGATTCCCGAGGCGACGGCGCGGCCGTGACGGTCGCGGCCGTCCCAGCGGACCTCGTGCGGGCCCGCGGAAAGCGTGCCGTCGACGAGCAGGCCGACGAGACGCCCGCCGACGTCGTAGACGGCGAGGCGGACAGGCGACCGCTCGCGCAAACTGAAGCGAATCGCCGTCGACGGATTGAAGGGATTGGGAACGTTCTGCGAGAGGACGAACGGGGCGGCAGGCGGCGCATCCCCCGCACCGGTCAGGAGGTCGGCCACGGAATAGCCGCTGTCGGGCGGCGATTCGAAGAAGATCCCGGGAACACCGGTGCGCGCCCTGATCCGCAGCACCGTCCAGACGATGCCGGCGGCGGAAGAATCGCCGCGCGTCTGCACGGCGGCCGCGTACCGCAGCGCGCCGGTGGCGGAGACCGTGGCGAGAGAATCCCAGCCTCCGCCCGCGCGCCGCAGGATGTCGTAGGCGGTGACGGGAACGGGGCTGCCGTCTCGATCGTAACCGCTCCTCTTCCACGCGATCTCGACAAGCAGCCCCTCGTCACCGGGCACATCCTCGATCGTCTCGACGGCCGGCAGGCCGTCGAACATGGAGGATACGAAGAGTCTTCCCGCGCCGTATCCGTCGTCGGGACCGGCCGTCCCCGCGTCGATCGCCCGCGCCCGCAGCGTGTCCGCCATCGCCGGAGGGGCGATCGACGGATAGAGCTGCTTCAGGAGGGCGGCGGCTCCCGCCGTCGTCGGAGAGCTGAAGGATGTCCCGAAGGAGCTTCCGTAGGTCACGCTCGTCGTCCCGTCGGGGGCGACGATGTCCGGTTTCAGCCGGCCGTCGTTCGTGGGCCCGCGGCTCGAATACGCCTCGAGCGGCGGATCGGGATCGTCATAGACGCCCCGGTAGATCGCCCCCACCGAGAAGGCCCCGTGGGCGTCGGCCGGCTCCATGAGGGAGGAGGAGGCGACGGCGTGCTCGAGGCGGTGGTTGAAGCTGAAGATCGTCATGTCCAGGTCCCCGGTCGGCCCGGCGTACCGGTGCACGCGAATCGAGTAGGGCGCTTCCGAGGAGACCCAGGTGAAGGCGACGGCCTCGGCGGGCGGCTGCGGGCCGGTCTGGGCGCTTCCGCCGGCGGCGACGACGCGTCCCGCGTTGTCCAGCACGTAGAGATCGAGGTCGGTCCGGGAATCGCCGTACTGGTTCCAGTTCAGGAAGAGCTGGATCGTGGGGGCCGTGCCGATGATCGCCAGGTCCTCGTCGCCGACGGCGAATTCGAGGGTGTCGTCCTCGTCCGCGTCGTACCAGTCGCCCCGCCAGTGGGTTTGCGCGTCGTTCCCGGCCGCGACGGCCCAGAAGATGCCGTCGACGTCGCGCGAGCGGTTGACGATCCCGGCGATCGGGCCCGTGTCGTCGTAGTAGCTCGCGAGCACCCAGCCGACCGAATGGTTCGCGACGTGGATCCCGTTTTCGCGGATGAAGTCGGCGGCGTTCTCGAGATCGACCTCGTCCTCGACGAGGATGCAGTAGAGCTCGGCGCCGGGAGCCATGTCCATCACGTGCTCGGCCACGCCCGTGCCGTGCACGGTGAAACCGCTGATGTCCACGCCCTCGACGTTCCCCTTCACGCGGTGGACCGTCGCCGGCAGCTCGCCGGCAACCTGCGCCGCGTCGAGGCCGATGAACCCGAGATCGACGACGGCGATCCTGACACCCGCGCCGTCGAATCCCGCCGCCTGGAGATCCCCGGCCCCGGTCAGGTCGACGCCCTCCGAGACCGTGCTCCCCAAACCGGCGGCGAGCGATCTCGCCGGTGTCGCGAGCCGGACCGCCGCGACGCCGGGCACCGAGGGCAACAGGCGGACAGCGCCGGGGGGAGAGAGTATGCGCACGTACGACCTGGACACGGCGTCGATCCGGGCCCCGAGACCGCGGATGGCGGCCAGATCGACGGCCGACGAAAATCGGCCGGCCGGCTCGATGACGACCGGGATCAGCGCCGCCGCCCCCTCCGTACGCAATCTGACATCCGCCGTCGCGGCGTCGGAGGCGACCCGGGCGAAACCGCCCCGCTCGTACGCGTCGACGAGGACGGCCAGCCGGTGGCCGATACCGGTCTCGCCCGGCTTCTCGCCCGCCGTGGAACGGGCGGCGGCCGCCAGCATCATCGCGGCGAGGCCGGCCGCCAGCCAGAGGACGGCGGCCGGACGCCGCGCCCGGAACGTGCCCGTCGCCGACTTCGCCCGTGTCCCGTATGAAACGTCCATGGCCTTCTCCGTACGATGAGGGCCGGTCCGTCTGTCGTCTGTTCGCGGTGAAGCATCTGTCCGCGGACCGGCCCGGCGTTCGTGCGTCCAGATCAAAATAATTCCGGATTGGAATGCAGGCAAGTATTAATTGACAATTCCAGTATACTATTCGGGTTGCGCGGCCGGGAAAATCGTCTGGCCTCGTCGCAGGCGGCGGGGTATGCTCTTCCCGGAAGGGAGAATCAGGAGAGACCGGGGAGGTCAAGGATGAAGAGGAGATACTGGATCGTCCTGCTCGGGGCGCTCGTTGCCGCGTCCTCCTGCTCGTCGATCTCGGTGAGCACCGATTTCGATCGCGACGCCGACTACGGGCTGTACCGCACCTTCTCCTTCGCGCCCCCGCGCGCGGAGCGCCGGGGAGACCGCCCCTACGAGGGTTCGCCCACGAGAACGCGGATCCTCGCGGCGATCGAGCGCGAGCTGACCGCGAAGGGCTACCGCAAGGCGATCGACGAGCGGGCCGATTTCCTCGTTGCGGTGCATATCGCCGCGAAGAACAGGGTCGACGTCGGCGTCTACGATTACCGCCTGGGCTGGCGCGGCCGCTGGCACGGGCGGGACGTGCGCGTCCACCGCTACAAGGAGGGAACGCTCGTCATCGACATCGTCGACGCGCGCCGGCGGGAGCTCGTCTGGCGCGGAACGGCCAAAGGGGCCATACACGGCCCCGACGAGGTCGAGGAGCACATCGCCGAATCGGTCCGCAGGACGATCGAGCGGTTCCCGCCGGAAATCGAATAGGCGGGCCGTCCGGCCGGCATCCCGCGACCCGGTTCTAGGACGCGGCGGGGCGGGAATGATATCCCGCCCCGCCGGTCGCGCCGTTCAGCGCACGAGGACCATCTTCCGCACGACGGTCTGTTTCCCCGCCGAGAGCCTGCAGAAATACGCGCCCGAGGCGACGGCGCGCCCGCCGTCGGTCGTTCCGTCCCACTCGATCGTGTGGATGCCGCCGTCGCGCACCTCGTCGACGAGCGTCGCCACGAGACGCCCGGCGACGTCGTGGACGGCGATGCGGACGCGCGTCCTCGCCGGGAGCTCGAAGCCGATCGTCGTCGACGGATTGAATGGATTGGGGCGGTTCGGCAGGAGCGCGACAACCGCCGGGGGCATCGTCACCGGCGCCGTCTCGAAGAGGATCGGGCCTCCGTCGATCGCCACGCGGTAGACATACGTCTCCCCGCGGCGAGCCGATGCGTCGAGGAGGGAGAAAAAGCACCCCTCGGCGACAACAAGCGCGGGATCGAGCTCGACGAAGCCGCCCGCAGGGTCGGGCGCGCGCAGCACCCTGAACCAAACGCCCCCGTCGAGCGACGAGAGCCGCCAGGCGAGCGAGACGCCCGCCGGGGACGCCGCAGCCTCGAAGGAGGCGAGGAGGGTCGCCACGAGTTCGCCCTCGTCGGTGATCCGCTGGGCGTAGATGTCGTAGTCGAGCATGCTCCGGCGATCCTCCCAGCAGACGATCGCGCCCCCCGCCCCGTCGGACGCGGCCTTCGGGTACCGCTGGGTGTCGGCGGCGCAGCAGAGGGAATCACCCCCGGGCGTCCAGGAGCAGACGCCGAGGGAATCGACGTGCTGCGCGTAGATGTCGTTCCACGTGGTCAGCTGGTGGCGGGCGTCCGTCCAGGCGACGATCGCCCCGGAGGCCCCGTCCGAAACGATGCATGGATCGATCGAGCCGCCCGTCAAAGTGCAGAGCGGAAGACCCGACGCCGCCCACTTCGGCGTTCCCGCCGCGTCGATCCGTTGCGCGTAGATGTCGGGGTCGTCTCCGCGCGTATCCTTCCACGCGACGATCGCTCCGCCCGCGTCGTCGGAAACCATCACGCAGTTTATCTGCTGCTCCGCCTCGCCGCAGACGAGCACGTCGGCGCTTCCCCAGCATTCGACGCCGAGGGTGTCGAGACGCTGCGCGTACAGGTCGTAGAAACTCCGGTTGTCGCACCAGAGGAGAATCGCCCCCCGGTCGCCGTCGGGAACGATGCAGAGGTCGTAGCGCATCCCCGCCTCGGCGCAGACCGGCATGCCGTCCGCCGTCCACCGCGGAACGCCGGCGCCGTCGAGTCGCTGGGCGTAGACGTGCCACCCCGCGCGTCCGTCGAACCAGGTCACGTAGGCACCGCCGCCCCCGTCCGTGGCGGCCACCGGGTAGTCCTGGTTGCCGGCGTACGCGCAGACGGCGACGCCGTCGGCCGCCCAGCGCACCAGGCCGTCGACGTCGATCCGCTGCGCGTAGATGTCGCAGTTCGACGAGCCGTTCCGGGCGTCCTTCCAGACGACGATGCAGCCGCCAGCGCCGTCCGGGCAGAGACGCGGCCCCGTCTGATCACCGGCCGCGGCCGTCGCCGCGACGCCGTCGGTTGTCCAGAGCATCGTCCCCGCGCCGTCGACGCGTTGCACGTAGACGTCGTAATGGCTGCCGCTCCGCCGGTCCTGCCAGGCGACGATCGCGCCCCCCGCGTTGTCCGGGAGGATCGCGGGGACGTACTGCGAGTTCGTCGCCCCGCAGACGGCGATGCCGTTCGCCGTCCAGTGCGCGCGGCCGTTCGCGTCGATCCGCTGCGCGTAGATGTCCGCATAGGGCCGTCGATCGACCCAGGCGACGAAGGCGCCCCCCGCCCCGTCGGCGCAGATCGCCTGGTCATCCTGTTCATTGGCGTAGACCGCGACGGGCGCGCCGTCGGTCGTGAAACCGGCCCGCAGCGCCGGCGCGGCCAGCAACGCGCACGCGAGCGCGACGGCGACGACGATCGCATTCCTGCTCATGGAATCCTCCCTGTCTGAATGAGTCCCCTCTGGGAGAAGCACAGTATAGCACGCGGCATCGCGCTGGTAAAGACGTTCGCGGCGCGGGAACGCCGGGATCAGGAGGGATCGTCTTCCCGGCGGCGGTCGCCGGCGAGGGTGCCCGGACCGACGGCGCCGTCGCCGAACCGCTCGACGATCTCGTCCATCGCCCGCTCGGCCCGCTCCCATCGCCCCTCGTCGCCGTCGCCGTCGCCGTCGAAGAAATCGAGCTGGCCGCCGCCCGCCCGCGCGAGATTGGTCACGCCGACGCCGACGAGGCGGATTGGCTCGCGGGAGTCGTACGCGTCGTGGAGCCGGATCGCCTCGCGGTAGATCGTCCGGGTGATCCGCGTCGGCCGGTCGAGCGTGACGCTGCGGGTGACGAGCCGGAAATCGGCGTGCCTGAGCTTGAGGACGACGGTGCGGCCGGCGAGGCCCTGCCGGCGGAGCCGCCGTCCCACCCGCTCGGCCTGCCGGAGGAGAAGTCGCCGGATCTCGGCCGTATCGGTCGTGTCCTCCTCGAGGGTGACCTCGCCGCTCACCGATTTCGGCGGCGTGACGGGCGTCACCGGCGAATCCTCCCCGCCGTCGGCGATCCGGGCGAGCCGCCGGCCCAGCGCGCCGAAGCGGGATTCGAGGGCGTCCCGCCCGAAGCGCCCGGCGTCGCCGAGCGTGCGGATACCGGCCGCGGCGAGTTGCGCGCCGCTCTTTTCGCCGATCCCCGGCACCTTCCCGATCGGCAAGGCGGCGAGAAAGGCCGCGACCTCTTCCGGCGCGACGATGGTGAGGCCGTCGGGCTTGTTTATGTCCGATGCGATCTTCGCGACGAGCTTGCAGGTCGACACCCCCACCGAGCAGGTCAGCCCCGTCTCGGCGCCGATCCGCCTCTTGACGAGGAGGGCCGTCGTTCGCGGGGGGCCGTGCAGCCGTTCCGTTCCGGTGAGATCCACGTAGGCCTCGTCGATCGAGACCTGCTCGACGAGAGGCGAGAAGTCGCACAAGATCCCCATGACGAGGCGGGAGATGTCGCGGTACCGCGACATGCGGCCGGGAAGGAAGACGCCGCCCGGGCAGCGGCGCCGCGCCTCGAAGACCGGCATCGCGGACCGGACGCCGAAGGCGCGCGCCTCGTAGCTCGCCGCAGAGACCACGCCGCGGCGCGACGCGCCGCCGACGATCACCGGCCGCCCGCGGAGGGAGGGATCGTCGAGGACCTCGACCGACGCGTAGAAGGCGTCCATGTCGATGTGGGCGATCACGCGAGCGGCTGCCGTGCGGTCCGTCATGCGCACAGTATAGCACGGACAGGCGGCGGTCGCCCGGCGGCCCCGGCCGGCGAGGGGCTAGAAGAGCCGGAAGGTGTAGCGCGCGATGAACCAGAGGCCGATGAGCACGAAGAGGATCCCCGTCCCGCTGCGCAGCCACCGCTCGACGGCCGTGACCGCATCGAACACGCTCCCGAGCGAGCGGGCACCGGTGGCGACGAGGAGGGCGAAGACGACGACGGGGAGCGCCGTCCCGACGCCGTAGAGAAGGGGCAGGAACACGGCCGAGCCGGCGGTCGTGGCCAGGGGCACGAGGCTGCCGAAGAAAAGGGCCGCCGAGACGGGGCAGAAGGAAAGGGCGAAGAGGATCCCGAGGAATCCCGCTCCCCACAGCCCCATGCGCTCCGCCCGCGCCCGGAGCCGTTCCCCGCCGATCGATCCGCTCGACGCCGGGCGAAAGAGGCCGAGAAGCATCGCGCCCGCGACCACGATGACGGGGCCGAGCACGCGGATCATGTTTTTCTGGAGCCAGTGGGAGACGACCGGCGCCGACACGAGGCTTTCGACGAGGATCGCCGCGACCGCCGCGTAGGCGATCGCCCTGCCGAGGGTGTAGAGCAGGCCCGTGAAAACCGCGCGTCGCGGGCTGTCGACGCGGCGCGCGATGAAGGACATCGCGGCGATGTTCGTCGCCAGCGGGCAGGGGCTGATCGAGGTGAGGATGCCGAGCCAGACAGCGGCCCAGGCGGCGCCGGCGATATCAGCCATCGTCGCCCCCGATGAATCGTTCCGTCTCCTCCGCGATGTACGCCTTGAAGACCGTCTCGTTTCCCACGAGGTCCCAGATCCGGTCGAGATTGCGCCAGCGCGCCTGCCGGCCCCCGGCCGTCTCGACCAGGATGACGGCCTTCGTCGTGAGTTCGTAGTCGGTCACGAACCGGTCGTTCCCCGGCTCGTCGACGTTGACGGACCGGAATTCCACCGTCTCCCCGGCGATCCCGTCCGCGAAACGTTCGGCCACCGATTCGCGCGTGTAGCGCTCGAGCTTCATGCAGGTCGGGCAGCGCTTGTCGCCGTGGAAGTAGAAGACGATGACGCGGTCCGGGCCGGCGAAGGGCCCCGCCGCCTGGTCCCCCGGTCCGGGCCCGCCGCCGGTGGCGACGATTCCGCCCGTTCCCCGCCGTTCGACGAGCAGGTAGACGCCGCTGGCCAGAACCAGCAGGACGAGCAGGATCCTGACGATGGTTCTCGTGTTCATCGAGGTGCACCTCCCGGTGTCAGTTGTCGCTTCACCTGTCCGTGTTGCGCGTCCGTGCGCGCGTCTCCCGCCGACGGCGCCGCCCGATCGAACCTCAGCCGAGCAGCGCGCGGAGCTCGTCCGGCGCCGGCACCTTCCCGACGACCTTGACCTCGCCGTCGACGACGAGGGCGGGGGTCATCATGACGCCGTAGCCGATGATCTCCTCGATCTTCGTGACCTTCTCGATCTCGTACGGCTCGCTTGTTCCGGCGAGGACCGCCGCGACCGCCTCGGCGAGCTTCTCGCATTTCGGGCAGCCGGTGCCGAGTATCTTCACCTGTTTCATCGCGCGTGCTCCTCTCAGAAGATCGCCCCGTAGACGATGCCCGCGACGGTCGCCATCACGACGACGAGTGCGACGAACGCGAGCGTTTTGCGCGTGCCGATGACGCTTCGGATGACGAGCATGTTCGGCAAACTGAGCGCCGGGCCGGCGAGGAGAAGCGCGAGCGCCGGCCCCTTGCCCATTCCCGCCCCGATCAGTCCCTGCAGTATCGGCACCTCGGTCAGCGTGGCGAAGTACATGAGCGCGCCCGCGACCGACGCGAAGAGATTCGCCCGCAGGGAGTTCCCGCCGACCGCCCGCTCGATCCACCCGGCCGGCACGAGCCCCTCGTGCCCCGGGCGCCCGAGGAGCAGCCCCGCGACGAGGACACCGCCGAGAAGGAGGGGCAGGATCTGCCGCGCGAATCCCCACGACGCGTCGAACCAGCCGGCCGTCTCCCCGCCCGAGCGGACGGCGACGACGGCGAGCCCGAGGGCGCCGGCAGAGAAGGCGAACGCGGGATCGTTCGGAAGGACGACGGCGAGTATCGCCGCCGGGGCCGCGGCGAACGCCATCCCGAGCGGCCGGACGCCGAACCATGCGACGAGTATCGCCGCGAGCCCCGCCGCCGCGAGGCCGGCGATCCACCACTTCGCCGCGTACACGGCGAGCCAGAGTCCCCCGGCGTCCGGTCCCGGCCTGCCCCAGTTGGCGAAGACGAGGACGGCCACCATCGCGGCGATGAAGAGGGCGGTCTGCCGGAGCGGCCGCGGCGCATCCGGGACGGGCATCGCGGCCTGCGCCGCCGCCTTCTCCCGCTCCTCGCGCCGGAAGAGCAGGTGCATGCCGAGCCCGACCACGACGCTGAAGAGGATCGCGCCCACGGCCCGGGCTATGCCCAGTTCGAGACCGAGCACGCGCGCGGTCAAGACGACGGCGAGAACGTTGATCGCCGGGCCGGCGTAGAGGAAGGCCGTCGCCGGGCCGAGCCCCGCCCCCATCCGGTAGATCCCGGCGAAGAGGGGGAGAACGGTGCAGGAACAGACGGCGAGGACCGTCCCCGAGACCGACGCGACGCCGTAGGCGATCGCCTTCGGCGCCCCGGCGCCGAGATACCGCATCACCGACGCCTGGCTCACGAAGACCGAGATCGCCCCGGCGATGAAGAAGGCCGGAACGAGGCAGAGCAGGACGTGTTCCCGGGCGTACCACCTGACGAGGTAAAGGGATTCCCAGACCGCGCCGGTGAACCGCGCCGAGTCGCGCAGGGCATCGACCGGCAGGTGATAGCTCAGAACGAACGCGGCGACGATCGCCGCGAGGGCCTTCCACTCCCGTCTCAAATCCACCGTTCGATCACCTCGTGAGGTCGCCCCGGTCGCGTCCCCGCCCGGCCATCACCGATTCGACGCACCCGAAGAAGTTCAGCACGCACGGGGTGGCGAGCCGGTAGAAGACCTTCGCCCCCCGTTTCTCGTCGTCGACGATCCCGCTCGCCCGGAGCACGGCGAGATGCTTGGAGACCGTCGAGACGTCGGCGCCGACCATGCCGGTCAGCTCGCAGACGCAGCGTTCCCCGCGGGAGAGCTCGTCGACGATGAAGAGACGGGTCGGATGGGCGAGGGCCTTGATGATGCGGGCCCGGACCTCGTATCTGCGTTTCGTGTCGGCATTCATGATGTTTGGCAATTTAGCCAAATAACCAACGCGACGCAAGGGGAATCCGGCCGGCGGAGCGCACCCGCCGCCCGGCGGGCTTCACTTTCCCGATTGGTCGTGCTACAGTGCAGGAAGCGGCTTGCCACGGCCGGACGGGCGCAGGCCCCTTCCCGGCCGCGGCCGAACGATCAGCGGAACATGAAACGGACATCCGGCAAGACAGACGGTGAAAGCGGGACGGAGGCGCAACGCGCAGATCAGGTCCGTGCCCGCGACGCGGCCCGCGCCGGCCATGACGCCGTTCGCGCCCTCCGCGCGAGCGAGGCGACGTTGCGCGGCGTGATGAACGCCGCGCCGATCGGCATCGGGCTCGTGACCGACCGCGTCATCGGGTGGACCAACCGGAAGATGTCCGGGATCCTCGGCTACGAGCACGGCGAGCTCGAGGGGATGAGCGCCCGCCGCCTCTACGAATCGGCCGAGGAATACGAGCGCGTCGGCCGCATCAAGCACGACGAGGTGCGCCGCACGGGCGCGGGAATGATACAGACGCGCATGGTCCGCAAGGACGGCATCGTCATCGACGTTCTCCTCAGCTCGGCGGCGATCGATCCCGCCGATTTCCACGCCGGACTCGTTTTCACCGTCATGGACATCACCGAGATGCGCCGCGGCGAGGAGACGAGGCGCCGTCTCGCCGCGGCGATCGAGCAGGCAGCGGAGGCGATCATCACCTTCGACCGCCGCGCCCGGGTCGAGTACGTCAACCCCGCTTTCGAGCGTATCACCGGCTTCGCCCGCGACGAGGTGGTCGGCGAACTTCCCACCTTCATGGAGAGCGGCGCGCACTCGCAGTCCTTCTACCAGCGGCTGTGGAACACCCTCCTCGGCGGCGATCCGTGGCACGGCCGCGTCGTCAACAGGCGGAAAGACGGCGAGCACGTCGAGGTGGAGTGCTCGATCGCGCCGCTCAAGGACGACGAGGAAACGATCACCGGGTACATCGAGGTCATGCGCGACATCACCAGGGAAGTGCATCTCGAGAAACAGCTCCGCCAGGCGCAGAAGATGGAGGCGGTCGGACAGCTCGCCGGCGGCGTCGCGCACGATTTCAACAACCTGCTCCAGGTCATCCTCGGCAACGCCGATCTCGCCCTCCGGGAGATCCCGCCCGAGCAAACCGCCTATTCCGATATCGAGCAGATACTGCGCGCCGGCAAGCGGGCGTCGACCCTCGTCAGCCACCTGCTCGCGTTCAGCCGCCGCCAGCCGATCCAGCCCCGCGTCGTCGCGATCGACGAACAGGTCGCCGCGATCGAGCCGATCCTGCGCCGGATGATCTCGGAAAGCATCGAGCTCGTGTTCGCCGCCGGCGCCGGCGGCGGCGCGGTCTACATCGATCCCGGCGAGATCGAGCAGATACTGATCAACCTCGCCATCAACGCCCGCGACGCGATGCCGGAGGGAGGACGGCTCGACTTCAGAACGAGCATCGTCACGATCGACGAGGCCTTCCGCGACGACCACCCGTGGGCGAACGAGGGCGACCACGTCCTCATCGAGGTTGCCGACACGGGTCTCGGGATGCCTCCCGACGTTGTCGAGCGCATCTTCGAGCCCTTCTTCTCGACGAAGGGGATCGACAAGGGATCGGGGCTGGGGCTCTCGATGGTCTACGGGATCGTCAAGCGGCACGGGGGGATCATCGAGGTGGAGAGCGAGCCGGGCGAGGGAACGACCTTCCGGCTCTACCTGCCGACGACCGACCGCGAGTTCTCGCCCGAATCCGCCGCCGAGCCGGCCGCCGCGAACGGAGAGGGCTCGGAGACGATCCTCGTGGCCGAGGACCAGGAGCAGGTGCTCAATCTCGCCGTCAAGGTGCTCGAGCGGGCCGGCTACCGGGTGATCACGGCCCGGGACGGCGAGGAGGCCCTCGCCAGGTACGACGAGCACGCCGGGGAGATCGATCTCCTCCTCCTCGACGTCATGATGCCGAAACGGGGCGGAGTGTCCGTCTTCGAGCAGATCCGGCTGCAAAGCGACGTCCCGATCCTCTTCAGCAGCGGCTACAGCTTCGATCCCGAGAGCGACCGGCGCATCCCGGCAAACGCCGCGATCATCCAGAAACCCTACACCCCCGGCATGCTCCTCGAGTCGATCCGGGGCATCCTCGGATAGGAACCGATCCGATGACGACGACCGCCGACCGCATCGCCCTCGCCGTCATTCTTTTCTTCGTGCTCTTCCTGCTTTTCTTCGGCGGCAGGTACCACCGGATGGAGACGGTCGGGGGCGCCGAGTGGGACGGATACGTCGACCGCGTCGAGGAACTGCGCGGCGGCGCCCTGCCCCGCGATCCCTACCGGCCGCTCCTCTACACGATCGTCGCGGCGGCAGCCGGGGGGATCGTCGGCGATTCCTTCGCCGGCGCGCGCATCGTCTCGACGCTCGCCGCGGGACTTTTCCTCCTTTTCGCGTGGCGTGCCGGGCGCGGGCAATCCGGATCGTGGGCGGGCCTCTTCGCCGCGTCGGCCCTGGCCCTCAACGTCAACGTCTTCACCCTCGGGCTGAGCGCGTCCACCGACATGCTCTTCGCCGCGTTCGCGCTGGCGTCGGTGCTGCTCGCCGCGCGTCTCCGCGAGACCCCCTCGGCCCGGGGGGCGGCCGCCCTCGGCGCGGTCGTCGGGCTCGCCTGCTTCACGCGCTACACCGGGTTCTTTTTGTTGCCCGTGGCCCTCGCCGCATTGCTGTGGCCGGCGGACGCGGGACGGGGAGGCGGCAGGGCCGGACGGACCGCGGCGTTCCTTCTCGCCGGCGCCTGCGTCCTCATCCCGCACGCGATCCTCTCGATCCGGGTCTTCGGCGTCCCCTTCTACAGCGAATCGTGGAAGAACCTCGCCTTCAAGCTGCACGGCGGCGGCGACTGGTCGTACTTCTCCCGCATGCCGGCGGGGGGCCTGTGGGCGGTCATCTCCGCCGACCCGGCGGCCTTCCTCGCCGGCGGCGCCGTCGAGATCGGCCGCTTCTTCCGTTCGACGCTCTACTATCTCGGCGGCGCGGGGCCCGCCGGGGCGCTCTTCGCCGCGCTCGCCGCGGCCGGGGCCGCGCGGGAGCTCGTTCGGCGGCGGCACCCGGCGGCGATCCTCTTCGTCGCCGTCTATCTCCCCGCCGTCTGCCTCTTCTTCTTCTCGGGTGTACGCTTCCTTCTCCCGCTCCTGCCGATCCTCTACCTCGCGGCGGCCGGGCTTCTCGACGCGGGCTGGTTCAGGCGGCCGATCGGGCGATGGCGATGGACCCGCGGCGCCCTCGTCGCCGCGGCGCTCCTCGTTGCGACGGCCGTCTCCACCGCCACGCGCCTGCCCGCCTTCGTCCGGGCGCACCCGACGGCCGAGCTGGCCGCCGCGCGAAAGCTCGGCGAGGCGCACGGGCCGGGGATCGTCGTCCTCGGCACCTTCCCGTTCATGCAACGGTACGTGGAATATCGCTGGGTGGAGATCGCGTCGCCGTCGGGAACGGACGACGCCGGATACGGAGAACGTCTGTGCCGCCAGGCGCGGGAGACCGGGGCCGATTTCGCGGTCGTCGGCCGCCTCACGCTCGGTTCCCGGCCGGCGGGGCTCCTCGGCGGCGGCGGCGCGCCATCCTGTCTCGAGTTGATCAGCCGGGACGGGGATGTATCGCTCTACCGCGTACGCGGCGTCGGGGAGTGACCGCCGCCCCGGGCGGCCGCGCGCGCTCCGGGCGCGCCCCGCGAGAAAAAGGCCCGGGTGCCTGCGAGCGCCCGGGCCTCGATCGTTTCGCCACCATATTGGAAACTGGTGGAGGCGGCGGGAATCGAACCCGCGTCCGAAGATGCTTCCATACGATCGTCTACGTGCGTAGTCCGCCGAAACAGTCTCGCCGCCCTGCCGCGCAGCGGACAACAGGGCAGGGCAGCTAGCTCCTAATTTTCTCGTTCACCTTCCAGGAGCGGGTCGGCGAACCAGCCGGCGGTCGTCAACGCCCGGATTCCGGTTCCGTCGGCGCAACCGGAGCGGACGGGTCGCCCGTGTTTAGGCGGCCAGTGCCAAGTTGTCGTTGGCAGTTGTTGGTTTGCCACCTGTTTAACGAGGTCTGATGGCACCTCGGCACGCTTCCCGTACTTCTTCCATCCCCGTCGAATCCATTCGCCCCCACACACAGGGAAGTCCCACGCCAGGAATATACTCCTCCCCGAAGGAAAAGTAAAGACATCCGGCGGAGCCCTTCCCGTGGTATCGTCGCAGGACGGGAAATATCCACCTCTCTCCGCAAGGCGCCGCGAGGCGCCGCCGGCACGGAAGGATCAGCCATGAACCGCGGATCGCCCGTCGCTCTCGCCCTCCTCGTCGCGCTGCTTTTCGCCGCCGGCTGCGGCGACGACGGCGCCGTCGATCCAGGCCCGGCCCTTCCCGACACGCTGCGCCCGTACGCGCTCGGGTTCACCGACTTCCCCCACGCCTTCTCGCAGGAGGGGGTCGACGCGGCGTGGACGGCGATCGGGGAGGAGGGCGACATGGCCGCGATGCACTTCGACGGGGGCGTGCCCTGGCCCGAGGCCCTCGCGGCGATCCGCTACGCCGAGCCGTTCATGGCCGAGCTGAACCTCAAGGAAAGCCGCATCCCGATCGGCCACGTCACCTATCTCGCCGTCACGCCGATCGATTTCGAGCGGGACGGCCTCGCCGCCTACCGGGGCGCGGAGGAGAACATGCCCCTGCCCGAACCGTGGGACACCCTCGGCTTCGACGCCGACGCGGTCGTTTTCGCCTTCACCGAGCATTGCGACTACATGATCCAGATCTTCACGCCGGACTTCTTCGCGTACGCGATCGAGGCGAACATCCTCCTCGAGACGGCGCCGGAGACGTGGCCGGCCTTCGTCACGCTCGCCCGGTTTGTCTACACGGCGATCAAGGGGAAATACCCCGCCCTGCCGGTTTTCCTGACGATCCAGGCGGAGTTCTTCGCCGCCGCCCCGCAGGCGCAGGCCGACTCCCTCGCGCTCGTCATGCCCTTCACCGACATGATCGCCGCCAGCTCGTACGCGTTCACCTCCTGGGCCGATCCCGACGACGTCCCGGCCGACCACTATCGCAGGCTCGCCGCCCTCGCGCCGGAGAAGCCCTTCGCGTGGGCGGAGACGGGGTGGCCGGCGGAGGACGTGACCGCGCCGAGCCCGGTGACGATCCTTGCCGACACGGCCGCCCAGCGGCGCTTCGTCGAGCGGCTCCTCGGGGACGCCGACAGCCTCGACGCCCGGTTCGTGAACTGGTTCTTCTCGCGGGATTTCGACGATCTCTGGGACAGCCGCCTGCAGTACCTGGACAACGCGCCCCTCCTGCGCCTCTGGCGCGACTGCGGGCTCCGTGCAGGCGACGGGGCCCCACGCCCGGCCCTCGACGCATGGCGCAAGCGCCTCGCCACGGCTCGCCGCCCCTGAAGGGCTCTCCTTGCGGCGGCTCGCCGCTTTCCGGACGGCGCGACAGGGGCCGATCGGCGACGCCCCGCGGCCGGCGGTCTCTTTCTGTTGCTTTTTTCCCCGACGCCGCATAGAATCCTTCCGCTCCCGACCACCGGGGGAAGAGAGACCGCACCACAGACACGCCACTTTACGGCACGATGCAGCGCACAAGGAGGTTCTTCATGAAGCGCCTGCTGTTCGTCCTGGCGGCCGCCGGCCTGATCGCCGGCGTCCTCGCCGTACCGGCCCGCGCCGAAACGGGCTATCTCGAGAATCTGCCGCCGATCATCGACCGCGAGGTCTTCTTCGGCGATCCCGAGATCGCCGGCGCCCAGATCTCGCCCGACGGCAAGCACATCTCGTTTCTCAAGGAGTACCACGGCAAGCTCAACATCTGGGTGAAGCGCGTCCACGAGCCCTTCGACGCGGCCAAACCGATGACGGCCGACACGACGCGCCCCGTGCGCGGGTACGCGTGGAGCCGCGACGGACGCTATCTCGTCTACGTCCAGGACAAGGGCGGCGACGAGAACTTCCTCCTCTACCGGGTCGACCCGAAGGCGGAGATCGAGGAGACGACCGGCGTGCCGCCGGCGGTCAACATGACCCCCTTCGATGACGTCCGCGTGATGTTCTACTCCCTGCCGAAGAACGATCCCGACATCGTCTTCATCGGCCTCAACGACCGCGATCAGCGGTACCACGACCTCTACCGGCTCCGCCTCTCCACCGGCGAGCGCACCCTCATCAGGCAGAACGACGAGGGCTACAGTTCCTGGATCTTCGACCTCGCCGGCGAGCTGCGGATGGTCACGAAGGAGACCGACGACGGCGGCACCGAGTTCTTCCGCGTCGACGACGACGCGATGACCTCCGTCTACGTCACGACGAACGAGGAGAACGCCGGCGTGGTCCGTTTCCACAAGGACGGCCGCCGCGTCTACCTCGACACGAACCGCGGCGAGGACGTCGACCTGAGCCGGCTCGTCCTCTTCGATCTCGACTCGCTCGAGGAGACCCTCGTCGAGACCGACCCGAAGAAGGCGGTCGATTTCGGCGGCGCGGTGTTCAGCGAGGTGACCGACGAGATCCAGGCCACCTACTACGACGACGCCCGCACGCGGATCTACTTCCACGACAAGGAATTCAAGAAGGACTACGACAAGATCCGCTCGCAGCTGCCCGACGGCGACATCAACGTCGGTTCGCGGACGAGCGACGAGAACCTCTGGATCATCTCCGTGACGAGCGACGTCGATCCGGGCGCCACCTACCTCTACGACCGCCGGTCGAAGAAGGTCTCCTTCCTCTACCGGCCGCGGCCGGATCTCCCCGTCGAGTATCTCGCCGAGATGCGGCCGGTGAAGTACAAGGCCCCCGACGGCCTCGAGATCCACGGCTATCTCACCGTGCCGAAGGGCGTCAAGGCGAAGCATCTCCCCGTCGTCATCCTGCCGCACGGCGGACCGTGGGCGCGCGACTCCTGGGGATACGACCCCTACGCCCAGTTCCTCGCCAACCGCGGCTACGCCGTCATGCAGCCGAACTTCCGCTCCTCCACCGGCTACGGCAAGCACTTCTTCAACGCCGGCAAGCGCGAGTGGGGCGACGCGATGCAGGACGACCTCACCGCCGGCGTCGAGTGGCTCATCGACGAGGGGATCGCCGATCCGGCGAAGGTCGGCATCTTCGGCGGCTCCTACGGCGGCTACGCGACCCTCGCGGGTCTCGCATTCACGCCGGACGTCTACGCCTGCGGGATCTCATACGTCGGCGTCTCGAACCTGTTGACGCTCCTCGGATCGATCCCCCCCTACTGGGAGACGGCGCGCAAGTTCTTCAACGAGCACGTCGGCGACCCGGACAATCCCGAGGACAGGGAACGCCTGATGCGCCAGTCGCCGCTCTTCTCGGCCGACAAGATCACGGCCCCGCTCCTCGTCGTCCAGGGGGCGAACGATCCGCGCGTGAAGCAGCAGGAGAGCGACCAGATCGTCATCGCGATGCGCGACCTCGGCCGCGAGGTCGAGTACATGCTCGCCCCGAACGAGGGACACGGCTTCCTCAATCCCGACAACCGTATCGCCATGACCGTGGCGATGGAGAACTTCTTCGAGAAGCATCTCGGCGGGCGCGTGCAGGAGGACGTCCGGGCGGAGATCGCCGACAAGCTCGACGGGATGATGATCGACGTCGAGACGGTCACGCTCGAGGAGAAGGGGATGGATCCCGAGGAGGCGAAATCGGCCGCGCTGCCCGCGATCGATCCCTCCCTCGCCGCCCCCTCGACGCGCACCTACGCCTCGACCCTCGAGATGATGGGCCAGGAGATCCCCATCGAGTCGAAGGTCGTCGTCGCCGGTGCCGTCCGTGACGGCGCCGACGTCTGGCACGTGCTCACCGAGGGATCGTATCCGATGGGCTCGTTCGCCGACACGACGGTCCTCGACGCGGCCACGCTGCTGCCGATCGCCTACTCGGCAGCGATGGGCCCGAGCGTCGCCGTCCTCTCCTTCAGCGAAGAGGCCGTGACCGGCTCGATCGTCTTCCAGGGAAACGAGATGCCCATCAACGAGGCGCTCGCCGCCCCGGTGCTCGGCAACGGGAACGCGCTGGATCTCTTCATCGAGTCGATGCGGCTCGAGCCCGGCATGGCCGGCGTGCTGCGCAACTTCGACTACCAGCAGATGAAGCTGAGCCTCATGACCTTCGAGGTGACCGGTCTCGAGTCGGTGACCGTGCCGGCCGGCACCTTCACCGCCTTCAAGATCGAGGTCAAGAACATCGAGGACGGCTCGGGCGGCACGATGTTCGTCTCGGAGAAGGCCCCGCGGATGGTCCTCCGCTCGACGATGCAGATGCCGGCCTCGCAGGGCGGCGGCACCGTCACATCAGAACTCGTGAAGGTCGAGTAGCGAACCGGGCGAAGACCGGACACGAAGAGGGGCGCCCCCGCGGGCGCCCCTCTTTCGTTGCCTCTCCCGGTCACCTCGTGCGGCGTGCCCGTCTCTCCCGCCTGCCGGCCCCGGTCAGCCGGTCCATCAGCGTGTAGGCCACCGGGATCAGGTAGAGGGTGAAGACGGCCGACATGATGACGCCGCCGATCTGCACGACGGCCATCGGCACGCGGTACTCGTTGCCCGCTCCCCCCATCGTCTGCGGAAGCATCCCGATCGCGATGGCGAGGTTCGACATGATGATCGGCCGGAGACGCGTCGGGCAGGCCTCGATGAGGGCCTCCCGGATCCCCGCGCCCTTCGCGCGGAGCTGCGCCGTGTAGTCGAGCAGGAGGATCGCGTTGTTCACCACGATCCCGATGAGCATCACGTAGCTCATAAGGGAGAGGATGTTGATCGTCTGCCCGGTGAAGAAGAGGCCCAGCGACATCCCGATCAGGCCGAGCGGCAAAGTGAGCATGACCGTGATCGGGTGGACGAAGCTCTCGAGGATCGCCGCCATGACGATGTAGATGAGGATGATGGCGAGGATGAGGGCCTCGAAGATCGAGGCGAAGGACTCGTCCTGGATGTCGGCCATGCCGGCGTAG
This sequence comes from Candidatus Krumholzibacteriota bacterium, assembly GCA_016931295.1. Taxonomy (NCBI): domain Bacteria; phylum Candidatus Krumholzibacteriota; species Candidatus Krumholzibacteriota bacterium. The sequence continues at coordinate 17,292 of JAFGEZ010000051.1, read as the reverse complement.
CGGATCGTCATGCCGTCGGGAACGTCGATCTTCGCCAGCTCCCCGTCGATCACCGCGCGGGCCTCCGAGAGGGTCCCCGTCGCGATGTTCGCCGTCACCTCCACTTTTCGCTGCTTGTCGGCGTGGTAGATCGTCGACGAGCCGACCCGCTCCTCGATGACGCCGACGTCGGAGAGGGGCACGGTCGTGCCGAGGGGGGTCGCGATGGGCATGTCGGCGAGAGAGGCCGGATCGGTCCGGCTCTCGTCGGCGTACTTGACGACCACGTCGTATTCCTCACCCGACTCCCGGTAGACGCCCGCCTCCTCCCCCTCGTAGGCGGCGCGCAGGATCTGGCCGACCGACGCCGCCGCGAGCCCGCGATCGCTCATCTGCCGGCGGCGGGGTTTGACGGCGAGCTCGGGCTTGCCTATCTCGGCGCTCGTCTGTATCTCGACGAGCCCCGGCACCCGGTAGAAGATGTCGCGCAGCGCGAAGGCCACGCGATCGAGTTCCCCCTGGTCGTCGCCGAGGACCTCCATGACGAGATCGGCCTGGACCATCCCTCCCTCGTCGGCGGGGACGACCATGATCTCGGCGTCGGGGATGCCGGCGAGCAGCGGCCGGATGTCGTTCATGAACCCGGTGAGGTGCAGGTCGCGCTCCCCGGCCGGCACGAGCTTGACGGTGATGGCCGCGTCCTCGACGCCCCGCTGCCCGCCGCCGACCTTGACGACGACCCCCTCGACGTCGTCGCGCGCGCGCAGCGTCGCCTCGATGCGGCCGGCGAGCTCGACGGTCCGTTCGAGGCTCGTCCCCGCGGGCAGCTCCATCGTGATCTGGCAGGCGCCCTGGTCGACGACCGGCATGAATTCGCCGCCGACGAAACCGAAGAGGAAGATCGCGAAGACGAAGAGCAGGACGGCGCCGAGTATCGGGCGCCAGCGATGGTCGAGGGCGCTCGAGAGCGATCGGCGGTAGCTTTCCGTGAGACGCTCGTAGAAACGGTCCCACGCGCGCGCCGCGCAGGCGAACTTGCTCTCGCCGCAGCCGACGCCCACCCCGGGACGGATGAGACGGGCGGCGAGCATCGGAACCATCGTGAAGGAGATCACGAGCGAGAAGAGCGTTGCATAGACGACGGTGAGGCCGAACTGGATGAAGAACCGCCCGATGATCCCGCTCATGAAGGCGATCGGCGTGAAGACGACGATGTTCGTCAAGGTCGAGGCGAGCACGGCGACGGCGACCTGCGCCGTTCCCTTCTCGGCCGCCTCGAAGGGATCGATCCCCTCGCTCTTGACCATCCGCGTGATGTTCTCGATGACGACGATCGCGTTGGTGACGAGCGTGCCGATCGAGATCCCGAGGGCCATCATCGTCATCACGTTCACCGAGAAGCCCGATGCGTCGATGAGGAGGAAGGTGGCGATGACCGAAACGGGCATCGAGATCGCCGCGATCAGCGTCTGCCGCCAGTCGTGGAGGAAGATGAAGAGGAGGAGGGCGGTGAGCAGGATCCCGATGACGATGTTCTGCTGCACGTCGGCCACCGAGCTCTCGACGAAGGACGACATGTCGTTCGTGACGGCGATCTCGATGTCGTCGTCGAGTATCCCCTCCAGCTCGGCGAGGACCTCGCGGACGCCGCGGGCGACCGCCACCGTGTTGCCGTCGGAGCGGCGCATCACCGACAAACCGATCACCGGCTGTCCGTTGTAGGTGGATGACTCGCGCAACTCCTCGGTGGTGTCGAGGATGTCGGCGACCTCCGAGAGGGGGATCGTCTTCCCGGAGAGAAGCGGCAGGCGGAAGTCGGCGAACTCGGCCGGCGAGGCGACCTCGCCGACCATCCGGAGGGTCGTCTCCGTGGGGCCGCGCGTGATGTGCCCCGCGGGGACGTTGAGGTTCCCCGCGGCGACGACGCCCGCCACGTCGAGCATCGTGAGCCCGTAGGCGCGCAGGCGCTCCGGGTGGACGGCGACGCGCACCTCGCGTTCCCGCTTGCCCGTCACCTGGACCTCGGCGACGCCGTCGACGCGGCTCAGGCGTTCCCTGACCGTCTTGTCGGCGATCTCGTAGATCTCCTCGAGCGAGCGGGGCCCCGAGACGGCGATGTCGATGATCGGCGAGCTCGTGATGTCGAACTTCTGGATGATCGGCTTCTCGATGTCCTCGGGGAGCTCGATGAGGATCGCGTCGACCTTGTCCTTGACGTCGATCGCGTCGAGGTCGACGTCGGTCTCGAGGGCGAACTCGATCAGCACGAGCGACGAGTTCTCCATCGAGTAGGACTCGAGGCTCTCGATGTTCGCGAGGGTCGAGACGGCGTCCTCGATCTTCTTCGTGACCTGGCTCTCGACCTCGGAGGGGGAGGCGCCCGGGTAGATCGTGGTGACGACGACGTAGGGGAAATCGATCTTCGGCATGAGCTCGACGATCGTCCGCCGGAATGTGTAGAGGCCCATGACGACCATCGCGACGAGAAGCATCGTCGTGAGGACGGGGCGCCGGACGAATACGCGGATCGGATTCATCTCACTCGACCTCCCCGCCGACGACCTTGACGAGGTCGCCGTCCTTGAGGGCGCTCTGTCCGAAGACCACGACCCGCTCGCCCGGCTCGATCCCCGAGACGATCTCGACCTCGTCCGTCCCGGTGAACCCGGTTTCGACGGCGCGGAGCCCGGCGCGCGTCTCTTCCTCCGGGCCGGAGGAGAGGACGAAGACGCGGAACCCCCCGGGGGCGTCGACGAGCGCGCGGCGCGGGATCCTGATCACGCCGGAACGGTCGACCGAGAGCACGTCGAAGGAGACGAGAAGCCCCGGCATGAGGAGACCCCCGGCGTTCCCGAAGATCGCCTCCCCCTCGAGGAGATGGGTCTTCGGGTCCGCGGCGAGATCGAGCTTCGAGACGTATCCCTCGCCGTGATTGCCGGTGGCCGCGTCGCGCCACTCGGCCCGCTGTCCGCGCCGCAGCATGAGCGCCTGGCGGCTCCCCGCCTGGAAGACGATCCTCGCCGAGTCGGTCCTGGCGATCCAGGCCAGCGGCTCGTGCGTGTCGGCGAGATCGCCCGGCTCCACGCCGATGCTCATGACGACGCCGTCGTGCGCGGCGACGAGGTCGGTGCCCACGCGGGCGTTCTCGAGATCGGCCCGGGCCACCTCGAGGGCCATCTCGGCCTTCTCGAGCGCCTGCTCGGAGATCGCCCCCTCCCTGTGGAGATTGCGCATCCGCTTCGCGTCGGCGAGCGCGTCGTCGTACAGGGCCTTCGAGCGGTCGTAGGAGTGCACCATCGGGTTCGGGGCGGTCTTCTCGAGGCGGATGATCACGTCCCCCGCCTTCACGGCGTCGCCTTCGTTTACGGGAACGTCGACGACGATCAGGGCGTTCGTCGACGTGACGGGGGTCTGCGTCGCGCCCTCGACCGTGCCGGCGAGGGTCGTCCACGCCCGGATGTCCCCGCGTTCGGCGACGGCCGTCTCGACCGGTTTCCCCTCCTGTTCCTGGACCGATCGTATGCTGGCGAGGCTCTCGCCCCTCCGGATGTCCAGGAACCGCAGCGCGAAGGCGCCGACGACCACGATGACGATCACGAGTATGAACAGCGTCCGCCGTCCCCTTCTCTTCTTTCCGCCGGTCTCGTTCATGTCCTGTCTCCTTCTGGTCACGTGTCGATGTCGCTTCTATTCGCTCGAACCCGTGGCGAGCTCGAGCCCCGCCCGGGCGACGTTGCATGCGTAGAGCGCCTCGGCGAGCTGGCCGCGGGCCGTCGTCAACGCCAGCTCGGCGTCGAGACGCTCGAGTGGTGTCGCCAGGCCGTTGCGGAGCCGCACGAGTGCGAGCCGGTAGGCCTCCTCGGCGAGACGGACGCCCTCCTCGCGCCCCTCGAGCGAGACGAGAGCGTTCTCGAGGGCGAGCCAGGTGCCGCGGACGACGAGCGCCTTCTCGCGCTCCACCCGCTCGAATTCCAGCTCGGCGGCTCGAAGCTCCGCCCGGGCCTTGCCGATCCTTCCCTTCGTCTCGAGGCCGTCGAAGATCGGGATGTTGAACCCGACGCCAACGGCGGCGCTGCGGGCGATGTAGTCGGTGTCGGGCACGAACTCGTTCGACCACTCCGACTGGACGGTGAAGGACCCGGTGAGCTGCAGGACGGGCCAGCGCCCGGCGCGCTGGAGATCGAGGTTGTGCCGCATGGCCTCCACCTGGTGCTCGAGGGCTGCCAGCTCGGGGCTCGCGGTCCGCATCCCGGCGAGCTGCCCGTCGAGGGTGCCCGGCATGGCCACCGTTTCGAGCGAGTCGACGAGCGCGATCTCGGCGTCGGCCTCGATCCCGATCCGCCGCCGGAGCGTGATCAGCGACTGGTCGAGGTCGTTGTGCGCCTTGACGAGGGGCGTCCGCCTGTTGGCGAGCTCGACCTCCGCGCGGAGCAGGTCGAACCGGCTCACCGTGCCCTCGTCGTGGCCGGCCCGCGAGACGCGCACGGCCTCTTCCGTCAAGGCGAAGGCCCGCTCGTTGATGTCGACGATCTTGGCGGCGAGCAGGGCGGTATAATATGCCTCGCGGACGCGGTAGCGGACGTAATCGGCCGCCGCGCGTTCCTGCTCCCGGTACGCGGCGAGCCCCTCGCGCCCCGCGCCGATCGCCGCGGAGACCCGCCCGGAGGTGAAGAGATTGTACGTGGCGAGCGCCTGGGCGCTGAATGCGTTGTCCTCGCCGATTTCCACGTAGGAGACACCGCCGCCGCCACCGTCTTCGCCGAACATCTCGCCGAACTCGGGCGGCAGGAAGAAGGCCGGCTTCTTGATATTGCGCGTGTACTGCCCGGCCAGCGAGAGGGAGGGCAAACGGCCCGCCTTCGCGCGGCGCAGGTCGGCGGCGGCGCCGTCGATGCCCGCCGCGGCCTGGCGCAGCTGCTCGTCGTGCTGGAGTCCCATCTCGACGGCCTTCCCGATCGAAAGCTGCAGGGGCTCGGCGGCCGCCGGCCCCGCGGCCAGCGCCAGAAGCAGGAAAGCCGCGGCCAGCCGCGCCGCCGCGTTCCGTGGACACCGGTTCATCGATCGTTTCATGATACTCGTCATCGGGGCTCCTTCGTCTCGGCGGCCGCGCCGCGTCCCGTCTCGAGCGAATCGAACATCACGCGCTCGAAGGTCTCGTAGTATTCCGCCTGGGTGAACTGCATGTCGCTGTCGAGGGAATCGGCGAGGAAGGCGGCGGCGGATGCGACCATCATCGTCGCCAGGATGTATGGATTCTCCCGCCTGATCTCTCCCCGGTCCATCGCTTCGCCGAGCATCCTCGCGATACTCCGTCGCTGCGTGACGAGATAATCGAGAAGGTATCGCTTCATCCGGATCGGGTTCTCGTTGTGGAGGATCATCAGGAAATCCCGGTGTTCCGCCCCGATGTTCATGTAGATCTCGCGGAAGGCGCTCCGCAGCCCCCGCATCGGGGAGTCGTGCTTCTTCACCTCCGCATCGCCCACCCGGTCGATGAACGCGATCACCCCCTCGACGAGTTCGCGGAAGATCTCCTCCTTGCCGTCGAAGAAACGGTAGATCCGCCCGACGGAGATCTCCACGTCGTCGGCGATCTGCTGCATCGAGGTCTTCTGGAAGCTCTGCCGGGCGAAGAGCCGCGCGGCGGCGGTGAGGATTTCGCTACGAAGCCGCCCCTCCTCCCGCTCCTTGCGGGTCTGTCGCCCCGAAGAGCCATCTTCGCGTATCATCATGCGATACCTCCGAATGAATCGCTATTCAAATCATGAATCGATATTTTGAATTCAGATTCATTGTACGAATATACATTCACAATGTTTCCGCGCAACTGAATTTTTCGCATGAATCGATGAAACTTGGCGAATGAGGATTCCATACTATTATTAGTTTGACAATATTATCTATCTAATATTATGTTGCATTAGGCACTACCGCCGGCCCATCCGGTCGGCCGGCGACCCGGCGACGAAAGGAGACGACAGGTGACCGCACAGACGACCGACGGCGCGCACGACGGAAGGGACCCCCGCGACGCCGTGGACAGGAAACTGCGCCGGGAGCTGAGCGCCGGCTCGACGGCCCTCGTGCTTCTCGCCGTCCTCGGCCGGGCCGGGGAGCCCCTCTACGGGTACCGGATCTCGAAGCTCATCGAATGGGAGGGAAACGGGGCCGGCCCGGTCACGGGAGGCGCCCTCTACCCCGTCCTGCGCTCCCTCGAACGGAGCGGACTGCTCGCGAGCAGCGTGGAGCCATCCGTCGCGGGGCCGCCGCGCCGCTACTACCGTATCACCGGCGACGGCCGGGCCGCCCTCGCCCGGTGGACGGCGATCTGGCGCGATACGGTCGATTTCGTCGATTCGACACTGAAAGGAACAGGCGATGAACGCGATGATAGCTGAATACCTCGAGCGGCTCCGGATCGCCCTTCACGGGGCCGACCGGGCCACCGTGCAGGACGCCCTCTCGGACGCCGGGGAGCATCTGGCGACGGCGCTCGCGCAGGCCGTCGAGACCGATCCCGCCGCCGACCCGCGGGTCGCTGTCTCCCGTATCGTCGAGGAGTACGGCTCCCCGGAGGAGATCGCCGCCGGCTACCTCGAGCTCGAGCGGCAGCACGTCCCGCCCCTCGCCCCGGGACCGGTCCGGCGCGATCGCTCCCTGCCCGAGCGCTTCTTCGGCGTCATCGCCGACCCGCGCGCCTACGCGTCGCTCCTCTACCTCCTCCTGTCGCTGGTGACCGGGTGCATCTACTTCACCTGGGCGGTGAGCGGGATCTCGCTTTCCCTCGGATTCCTCGTGATGATCTTCGGCATCCCCTTCATCGCCTTCTTCCTCATCTCGGTGCGGGCCCTCGCGCTCGTCGAGGGACGGATCGTCGAGGCGCTGCTCGGCGTGCGGATGCCGCGACGACCGGTCTTCGTCTCCGGCGACGAGGGATGGTGGAAACGGTTCCGGGCCCTTCTCCTCGACGGGCGGACGTGGTCGACGATCCTCTACTTCGTCATCATGCTCCCCCTCGGCACCCTCTACTTCTGCGTGACGATCACGCTCCTCGCCTACTCGCTCAGCGGGATCTTCCAGCCCGTGCTGCAGTACGGATTCAAACTGCCCCTCGCGCAGTTCGGCGGCTGGTCCTTCTACACGCCGGGCTGGCTCATGCCGGTGACGGTCGTCGCCGGGCTTCTTCTCCTCCTCGGCACGATGCACGTGACGAAGGGGATCGGGCGGCTGCACGGCCGCATCGCGCGAGCGCTGCTCGTAAGGTGAGCCGGTCGATCCGGCGAGGGAGAATTGTGGCATGCGGAACGGGCGATCCCCCCTGGGGGTGTCGCCCGTTCCGCATCCGGCGCGGGTCATCGCGCCTCGAGGAGCACGGACCGGCTGCGGCTGACGTCCGGACGGCCGGCCACGGCGAACCCGGCCTCGAGGGCGAGGCGTTCGGTCTCGCGGAAGGCCGCCTCGCCGACGTGCCCGCGGGGCTCGATGACGAAGAGGCGCCCCGCCGGCACGAGCACGCGGCGCGCCAGGGCGAAGAAGGCCGCGGCATCGGGCACCTCGTGGACGACATAGAAAGCCGAAACGAAATCGACCGCGCCGTCGAGGTCGTCCGCCCAGCCGGGGACGCCGAGGCGGACGTCGACGCGTTCCTCGAGCCCGGCCCGGCGCAGGCGCCCGCGCAGGGTCCGGAGCGACCGCTCCTGGATGTCGACCGCGATCACACGCCCCCCCGGGCCGACGAGCCGGGCCATGTCGAGCGTGAAGAATCCCATCGCGCATCCGAAATCGATCGCCGTCATCCCCGGTTCGAGACAGGGGGAAAGCAGTTTCACGGGCGGCTGCATGAGCCGCCTGATCGGCCCGAGATGAAGATACCCCAGCCACCAGGGACAGATGTGGCAATCCCGCTCCGCCATGTCGCGAACCCTCCTTCCCGCCGGCCCGCGGCCGGCGCCGATAGTCGCGGCGTTCACGCGCGCCGCGTTCGCGCCCGTCGATCGTATCACGGCGGACCGCTCGGCGCCACCATCGATCGACCCGTGAAAAAGGGCCGCCCACACTTGCAAATCACCGTGCATATCGTATATTCCGTGGAACGAATCCGAAAGGAGGCAGACCGCTTGCGCCCCGCCCTGATGATGCTCCTCGTGCTTTTCGCCGCCGTCCCCGCCGCCGGGGGCGACGGCCCGCCCGCCGACGACGAATGGATCGTCCTGCCCGCCCTCTTCTATACGCCCGAGACCGGCACCGGCGGGGGCCCCCTCGTGTTGTGGAACATCCGGCACGGCGAGGAGAGACGACTCTCGTCCGTCTTCGCCACCGTCTGCTACACGGAGAAGCGGCAGACGATCGTGCAGCTCGGCCCCGAACTCGTCTCCGGCGACGGCCGGTGGCGACTCGTGGGGGAGATCGGGTACGAGCGCTATCCGTCGACCTTCTACGGCATCGGACCGGGGCCGGGCATCGAGGAGGATTACGCCGCCGAGTCCGCGAATCTGCTCCTCGCTTTCCAGCGCCGCATCAGCCCCGGTCTCTTCGCGGGGCCGCGCCTGTTCCTCCACCGCGAGCGCGTCTACGAGGCGGAGGCGGGCGGTCTCGTCGAAGGCGGCATCCCCGGCTCGGGGACATGGAGCGCCGCGGGCGCGGGATTGCTCGTCACGCGCGACACCCGCGACGACCGGCTCCAGCCGCGCTCGGGGACCTTCGCCGAGGCGGGGGCGCTCGCGTGCGGCGGCGACGCCGCCTACCGGACCGCCATGCTCGACCTGCGCGCCTACCGCTCGCCCCGGAAACGGGGCGTCATCGCCGCGAGGTGCTGGTTCGGCGCGGCCGGCGGCGAGGTTCCCTTCCAGATGCTCCCCGCGATCGGGGGCGTCTCGACGATGCGCGGGTACCCCTACGCCCGTTTCCGCGACCGCGTGGCGTGGGTGTGCCAGGCGGAGTACCGTCTCCATGTGTGGTGGCGTCTCGGCGCCGCGGTCTTCGGCGGCGCAGGGAGCGTCGCCGGCCGGCTCGGCGACCTCGCCGCCGAGGACATCGAGACAGCCGCGGGCGTCGGCCTCCGCGTCCAACTGGGGAAGGAGGGCGCGCAACTCCGGATCGACATGGGGTTCGGCCACCGCTCCTCCGGCCTCTACTTCGTCATCAACGAGGCGTACTGATTCCCGGCCGGAATACCCCACTGTTTTTATCTGTTTTTTTCTTGCGCGGCGACCCGGGATGGTCTACCGTTTCCGATGTCACGCTTCACGCATTCAACAGGGAGGTATGCCATGAAGAAAGTCACGCTGTGCGGCGAGGGCAAGTGCTGCCCCGAGGCGTTCATCGACGAGAAGAAGGTGACGATCAGGGACGACGACGGCAACGAAGTCACCCTGACCCGCGAGCAGCTCGACATCCTCGTCGAGAACCTGCGCTAGAAGCGGGTTCCAGCGAACGAACGACGGCCCGCGGCCGCGGCCCTTCGGCTTGCCGCCGCGGGCCGCTTCGTGCTACAACGGATTGCATGATCCGGATAAACGACAGGGTGAGCATCCCCGACGACGAGCTCCGGTTCCGTTTCTCCAGGAGCTCGGGGCCGGGGGGCCAGAACGTGAACAAGGTGGCGACGCGCGTCACCCTTCTCTTCGACGTCGAGGAATCGCCGAGCCTCGGCGAGGAGGACCGCAGGCGCATCATGGCGCGCCTGGCCACGCGCATCGGCAAAGACGGCTGCCTGCGCGTCGTCTCGCAGCGGCACCGCACGCAGCGGGCCAACCGCGAGGCGGCCGTCGAACGCTTCGCCGAGCTGCTCGGCGAGGCGCTGCATCGCGAGAAGAGCCGCCGCCCCACGCGCCCCTCCCGCTCGGCCCGCGAAGCCCGCATCCGTGACAAGAAGAAGCGCTCGCGCCTGAAACGCGAGCGCTCGATTCCCCTGGACGACTGATTCGCCGCCGTTCTCCGGCCGCCGGCCCGGACGCCCCGCCGCCAGCCGCCTATTCGGCCTGCTCCGGCAGCAGATCGTCGAGCGATTTCATCAGCTGCCCGGCCCGCCACTCGGAAACGTAGAAGGGATGCCCGCTCGAGGATGCGACGACGACGTGCGTGCCGTCGTCCCGCTTCGCGAGGATCCCGAGCGTGACGCGACGCTCCCCGGCCGCCACGGTCATCTCGTAGACGGGGGAGGAGAGATCCCCGGCCTCCGCGCCGTAGACGAAACCGTCGGCCCGGAGGTTCGCCACCGCGCCGACGAGACGCCCGACGGCCGCCTCGTCCGCCTCCTGCCCGTCGAGCGTCCGCCAGGCCGATCCGGGCGGGGCCATCTGCGTGACGGCGGCGGCGGTGTCCGTCTCCGCGGCGACCGGCACCTTCATCAGCGTGAACCCGTTTTCTCCGGCCACCTCGATCCGGTCGATCGACTCGCGGTCGAGGGTGGCGATCGTCTTGTTCCTCAGTTTGTCGACCGAGAGGTCGAAGGTCGCGCGCATGCCGCCCCCCGCCTGGTAGACCCCGTCGTCCCCCTCGATCCGGACGAAGGTGTGCCGCGTGTTCGTCGACCCCTTGCCGATCCCGACACTCCGCACGCGGCGGTCGCCGACCCACGCCTCCACGCCGATCGTCTCCTCCGGCGAGAAGCCGTAGCGTGCGTAGCTGCCCGTCTCGGAGACGAGCGCCTGGAGATCGAAGGCGCCGAGCGCCTCGACCATGCGGTCGACGGTCGCGCCGTCCGCCTCGTAGTCGCCGGGCCGGATGAGCCACCGGTCATCCATCCGCTCGATGGCGAACGAGGTGTCGGCCCTGGTGATGACGATCTTCGTGATCTCGTCCCCTGCGACCGCGTCGAGGGCGGGAAGGTCGTAGTGCGTGCGGTCGCCGCTCCGCAGCGCGATGTACAGGACGAGCGCGGCGATGACGCAGACGAGCGCGATGTATTCCCGTTTCATCTTCATGGTCGATCCTCCTCTACGCCCGCCGGTCGGCGGCGGCGAACATCGTCTGGATGCGGCGCTTGCGGGCCGCGCGGCGGAACCACACCAGCACGCCGAAGGCGACGACGATCACGGGAAGGCCCGCGATGTTGAAGGTCTTGACGAAGGCCTTCGTGCCGGCCCCGGTCTCCCCGAGGGGATTGAAGCTGCGCGTCTTGCTCCGCATCGCCGCATAGGCGTCACGCCCGTTCAGGTGGTCGAGGACGTTCATGACGAACGTGGCGGTGAGCGACTGTCCCCGGTCGTCGAGGACGTTGTTCTTGACGATCTCCGAGGTGCCGATGAGGAAGATCCTTCCCGGCCGCCCCTTCCCGATGATCGCCCGGTCCCCGGCGAGGGGCTGCAGGTCGCCGCCCGGCGCGGCCGCGGCCGCCGAATCGGCCGCCGTCGCCTCGAGTTCGGGCACCTCCCCGCCGGCGAACCGGCTCTCGAAGGCCCCCTCGACCATCACGGCGAGCGGCATGCTTTCGAAGACCGATTCGTCCTCGGGGGGCTGCATCGCCCAGGGGCTGAGATCGATCCGGTCGGCCATCTCCCACGAACGGTCCGATGAGGAGAAGAGCACCTCGGCCGAGAGTCCCTGCGCCCGGATCGTGTCGCGGAGCAGCGTTACCGGCGAGGACTTGACGGTCACGAGCGTCTTGATGTTGCGCATGTAGGGCAGCCGGTCGTTTATCTGCTCCGGGCCGATCAGGGGCGCCACGTAGATCTGTCTCGATCCGCCGCCGTAGGCCTCGGGCATCCGCTGCTCGTAGCTCCGCTCGTCGAGGACGTAGGAGCGCCCCACCGACATCCCGTACTGCTCGAGCAGCCCGTCGAGCCCCGTTTCGATCGGGAGATAGACGGGCTGGTTGTATCCCATACCGCCGCCGCGCTGGGGGACGATCTCGTTGAATCGGTCGAGCAGGATCGCCAGCGACTTGCCCTCCATCAGGAACTGGTCGATCTGGAAGAGCTCCCAGTCGCTGAAAGGCTCGCGCGGCCCGGCGATGATGAGACAGTCGACCCCCTCGGGGATCTCCTCCTCGCCGAGCTGGACCGGGACCACCGAGTACTCGCCGGAGACGAGGCGGTTGAAGTTGGTCAGCGCGTCGGGGTTCTGCTGCTCCTGCTGGTAGGGATTGCCCCCCGCGAGCGGCCAGGTGCCGTGCGAGGCGAGATAGCCGATCTTCTTGTTGATGTCGATGACGTCGTCGACCATCTCCCCGACGGTCTCGCCGAGTCCCTCGACGTCGGCGAGCCGGTACTGCGTGCCGAAGATGTGCCGGTACACCTGGACGAGATCGACCGCGCGGCGCCGATCGCCGCACTCGACGACGAGCCCGGCCGTTCCGGTGCCCGCACGCACGCCCGCGTCGGGCAGGTCGGGCCACCGGAGGGTGATGAGGTCGTTCCGGCGCACCTCCGCCATCGCCGTCGAATCGACCGAGGGGTCGCGGCGCACGTATTCGAGCGTGCCGTAGAAGGTCTCGTTGAGCTCGTTGACGAGCGCCTCGACGCGGCCGGGGATATCCATCAAACCCGGCAGGTCGATCTGCGGCGCGACGTCGGCGAATGACGAGGAGAAGTAGAGCTTCACCCGCACCGGCTCGTCGAGATTGAGCAGGGCGCTGATCTTGCTGTTCATCTTCTCGATCTTCGAGGTGATCGTGTACTCGAGCCCGTCGGTGGAGGTGATGGCGGGGATCCTGTCGACGACGTCCCCGTGGATGAGGACCATCCCCATGTAGGCGTTCTGGAACTTCACCTCGTCCTGCTCGATGTTCTGGATCTGGACCGGGAAGATCCCGTACCCCACCGCCGCCTGCTGGTTGCGCTTCGTCTCCTCGTCGACCTCCCCCTCCTCGGCGCTCACGTCGTAGAAGCGGTAGTTGAAATACCGGTTGGAGTGCACGGCGTACTCGTCGAGCAGGTCGCGCAGGTAGCGCTCGGTGTTGTTGTGCGGCGCGGGGAGGTTCCTGGTGAAGAAGACCTTGATCGTCAGGGGCTCCGAGAGTGTCTCCACCGCCTCCCGGCTCGCCGCCGAGAGGGAATAGACGCCGTTCCTCGTCAAGTCCGCCCGGAAGAAGAGGGTGATCCCGGCGAGATTGACGAGAACGACGACCACGAGGTAGAGCCCGAAGCGGTAGTACTTTCCGTATCGTTTCGTGTCGGTCATCGCGGCCACCTCACTTCTTCTCCTGGATCACCAGGTTCGCGGCGTACAGCGCGACGAAGATGAAACTGAGGAAATAGACGATGTCGCGCGAATCGACGATCCCCTTCGCGACGTTCTGGAAATGATGGTCGGCGCCGACGTACTGGAAGAAGCCGAGCATCGACTCCGGCAGGAAGAAGAGGATCTTGTCGACGACGGTGAAGGCGAAACAGATGATCATCCCGATGATGAAGGCGACGATCTGGTTGCGCGTCAGGGCCGAGGCGAAGAGCCCGACGGCGCTGAAGGATGCGCCGAGCAGGATCGCCCCGAGGTATCCGCCCGCGACGGGCCCCCAGTCGAGATCGCCGAGGAAGGCGATCGAGACCGCGTAGGAGAGCGTCGGCAGCATCATGACGGCCACGAACGCCGTGGCCGCGAGGAACTTGCCGAGGACGACGTCGACGTAGGTGACGGGCATCGTGATGAGGATCTCGTACGAGCCGACGCTGTATTCCTCGCTGAAGAGCCGCATCGTCACGGCCGGAACGATGAAGGCGAAGACGACCGGCAAAAGCCCGAAGAAGTCGCGCAGCTCGGCCTGGTCGTAGAGGAAGAAGGTCGAGAAGAAGAACCAGCCGGTCAAAACGAGGAAGATGGCGATCACGATGTACGCGATCGGCGTCACGAAGTAGACCCGGAACTCCTTCCTGAAGACGTGGGAGACGTGTCCCGCGAAGGCCATGTCAGTTCTCCTTTGTCAGTTCCCGGAAGATCGTCTCGAGGCTCCGCGCCTCGCGCGTGAACTCCAGCAGGGTCCAGTCGCGTTTCTTGACCGCCTCGTAGATCGTCCGCCGTATATCCTCGGAGGTGTCGCAGCGCAGCGACAGGGCGACGGCCCCGTTGCCCGGGCCAACCTGATCGACGGCCGAGACGCCGCCGATCGCCGAGAAAACGCCCCGCGCGTCGTCTGCCGAGGCCCCCTCGAGCGTGAGATTGATCGTGTAACCGCCGCCGGAGGAGCGCATGAGATCCCCGGTGGACCCGTCGGCGACGATGCGGCCGCTGTTGATGATGACGACGCGGTCGCAGGTGGCCTCGACCTCGCTGAGGATGTGCGTGGAGAGGATCACCGTCTTCTCGCGGCCGATCTCCCTGATGATTCCGCGGATGTCGGCGATCTGGTTGGGATCGAGCCCGGAGGTCGGCTCGTCGAGCACGAGGATTTCCGGATCGCCCATCATCGCGTGCGCCAGCCCCACGCGCTGCTTGAACCCCTTCGAGAGCTCGCTGATCGACCGGTGCATCACTTCGCGCAGGCCGCAGACGTCGGTTAGCTCGCGGATGCGGGTCTCCCGCCGGTCGGGCGGGATGCCCCGGATGTCGGCCACGTAGACGAGATAGTCGTAGACGAGCATGTCGCGGTAGAGGGGCGCCGATTCGGGGAGGTACCCGATCATCCTCTTGATCGCGAGCGTGTCCTCGCGGATCGAGAGCCCCCGCGCCGTCACGGTCCCCTCCGTCGGGGAGAGGTACCCGGTGATGATGCGCATCGCGGTCGTCTTGCCCGCCCCGTTCGGCCCCAGCAGACCGAGGATCTTCCCGCGGTCGATCGTGAGGTCGATGTGGTCGAGGGCGCACAGCGACCCGTAATACTTGGTCAGTCCGGAAATCTCGATCATCGACGACTCCTTTCCAGAGCAACCGGCTGATTCGCATATGAGTTGAGAGCGGCCCGGGCAATGCGCGCCGCCGGCCGGGCCCCGCGGGGCGGCCGTTTTCAGACACGTATACCCCGCCCGGCCGATTATTCGCCGGAAATGATAAAGAAATCCGCCCTGCTGTCAACGGCGATCTGCCGCGCCGGCCGCCGGCGTCCCGTCAGGGCTGGCGAAACTCCCCCATCAGGGCGAGAACCGCCTGCACATCGGCGAAGTTCGAGACGAGGCCCGGGGAGATCCGCACGGCGCCGGCGCTCTTCGGGTCGACGCAGAGGCGGAACTCGTCGTAGCTCATCCGCGACTCCGGCTGGTTGAAGCAGCGCTCGATATCGCCCCGCGTGAGGCCGAGAGCAAGCTCGCCCGCGCCGGGATTGCAGAAACACCCGGTCCGGAGCGAGATCATCCGCTTCGCCGCCGCCCGCTCGACGATCGTGTGGTCGACGACGGCGCCGTCGCGGTCGACGACATTGATCGACACCGTGCCGCCGCGCCCGTCGGTCGTCGCGGGGCCGTAGAGCCGGACGACCGGCCTGCCGTTGCCGTGCCGGAGGGCGAGGAGCCCGTCGATCAGCCAGCCGGCCAGGGCGATGACGCGCGCATGGATCGTCTCCATCCCGATCCCGTCGAGAAAATCGAGTCCGCGCTCGACGGCGGGCAGGCAGCCGTAGTTGATCGTCCCGTCCTCGAATCCCTCGGCGCCGGGATGCAGGAAGAACTTGTCGGCCTTGACCGAGGCGACGGAGATCGTGCCCCCGGCGAACCAGGGACGGTGCAGCTTCCCGAGCGCCTCGCGCCGCGCGATGAGGGCGCCGACGCCGGTCGGGTACCCGAACATCTTGTAGAAGGAGACGGCCACGTAATCCGGCTTCCAACGCGAGAGGTCGAGGCGGCTGGTCGGCACGAAGGCGGCGGCGTCGAGGAGGACGTCCCAGCCACGCTCGTGCGCCAGGTCGATCCACTCGAGCTGATGCAGGACGCCCGAGAAGTTCGACTGCGCGGGGAAGGCGAAGAGCCGGTTGCAGACGCCGTCCCCCTCGTCGAGATAGCGGTCGAGGACCGCGTCGTCGACGCGCATGTCGGGGGGCACGAGCGGGATGTACCGCGTGGCCGATCCGCGCGCGCGGTCGAACTCGCGGATCCCGTTCACCGAGTTGTGGTTGTCGAAGGTCAGCAGAAAGACGTCGCCCACGCAGAAGGGATACCCCTCGCCGACGAGCTTGAGGGCGTGCGTGGCGTTGGCCGTGAAGACGGGCACGTACTCCTCGGGAGACGCGTTGAAGAAGGCGAGGAGCCGGCGCCGGCAGGACTCGGCGCGCTCGGTGGCGAGCGCGGAGGTGGGATTGATCGAGTGCGGGTTGCCGAGGACGCTGCGGAGCAGGAAGTCGGCGTGCCCGCGGATCTGCGATGCGCCGTAGAGGCCGCCGCCCGTGTAGTCGAGGTAGACGTGCCCCTGCTCGTCGAGGCGCGAGAACTCCGTCCGCCGCAGGTCGTCGATCGCCGACGTCTCCCGGAACGCCGGGTA
This sequence comes from Candidatus Krumholzibacteriota bacterium, assembly GCA_016931295.1. NCBI lineage: Bacteria > Candidatus Krumholzibacteriota > Candidatus Krumholzibacteriota bacterium. Next base: position 969 of record JAFGEZ010000051.1, on the reverse strand, counting down.
CCGTTCGAGAAACGCCTCGTAGTCCCGCTCGGCCGCCAGGCCGTCTCCGTTCATCGTCATGCTCCTCCCGGTATCGAAACGCGCTCCCGGTTCGGGTGGAAGGTCATGCGGCACGCCTCGCACCAGTATATATGTTCGCGGCGGCCTCGGCCAGCACTCGATGGCGGCGGCCCGCCTCCCCGGCCGGCGTGTCGGCGGCGCCGAAATCGCCCCGTTGTCACCTCCGCCCTTTAAATCGTCAAATATTTATGATATACTGGAAGTTACATGAGCGGCATGCACCTCACCCTTGGAAGACAACGGTAACGTCGCGAACCATGGTCGATTACAACGAATTCAGGGCGGAACCTCTCCGCCGCCTCTTCGCGCTCGCCGCCATCGCGGTGACGGTGTTCTACCTCTGGTGGCGCGTGACGGAGACCCTCAACCCGAACGCGCTCGTCTTCGCCTGGATCCTCTGGAGCGCCGAGCTCTTCGGCGCGGTCAAGACCTTCCTCCTCTACTTCGTCGTCTGGCGGCCGATCACGCGCGCCGCGCCGCGTCCGCTTCCGGGCAGGACGGTCGACGTTCTCGTCCCCACGATGAACGAGGACGTCCCGGTGCTCCGCACGACCCTGCTCGCCTGCAACGACATGGCCTATCCGCACCGAACGATCGTCCTCGACGACGGCGGGCGGGCGGAGGTCCGCGCCCTCTGCGAGGAACTCGGCGCGGTCTACCTCGCCCGCGAGTCGCACGAGGGGGCGAAGGCGGGGAACCTCAATTTCGGCCTGGCCCACTCGACGGCCGAGTTCGTCGCCGTCTTCGACGCCGACCACGCGCCCCTTCCCCACTTCCTCGACCGGCTCATGGGATACTTCCGCGACGACGAGCTCGCCTTCGTCCAGAGCCCGCAGGACTACTACAACATCGACTCCTTCCAGCACCGCGTCGACCGCGAGCACCGGCACATCTGGGCCGAGCAGTCCC
>JAFGEZ010000050.1 GCA_016931295.1 Candidatus Krumholzibacteriota bacterium | reverse complement strand
GAGGGGCTCGATCTTCCGGAGGTGACGCTCGTCGCGGTCCTCGACGCCGACAAGGAGGGATTTCTCCGCTCGCGCACCTCCCTCATACAGACGGCGGGCCGCGCGGCCCGGCACCGGGAGGGGATGGTGATCTTCTACGCCGACAAGATGACCGGTTCGATGGAGCGCGCGATCGAGGAGACGAACCGGCGCAGGGAACGGCAGATCGCCTACAACGAGAAGCACGGGATCGTTCCGCGCTCGATCGAGAAGTCGATCGACGAGGTGCGGCTCTCCACCTCCGTGGCCGACGCGCGCCGGAGAGGCGTCGACGCGGATGAGCCCGTCGATCCCGACCGCCTCGACGATCCGGCGCTGCTTTGCCGTCTCGAGGAGGAGATGTGGCGGGAGTCGGAGGCGCTGAACTTCGAGAAGGCGGCGAGTCTCAGGGACCGGATCGAGGAGATCCGCCTGCGACTCGGCGAATACACGAAACGGGGGTACGATGGACAGGGAGTTACGCCGGCTCGTGGACGGGGCGCTCGCCGAGGACCGCGCTGACGCCGATGCGACGACGACCCTCCTCGTGGACGCCGGCGCCCGCGGGCTCGCGGTGATCACGGCGAAGGCGCCGGGCGTCATCTCGGGGCACCGGGCGGCGGAGGCCGTCTTCGCGCGTCTCGACGATTCCATCAGGTACCGTCGCGGCCGCGAGGACGGCGAACGGGTCGCCGCCGGCGACCGCACGGCGACGATCGAGGGGCCGCTCGCCCCGATCCTGGCGGGGGAGCGGACGGCGCTCAATTTCCTCGGCCGCCTCTCCGGCGTGGCCACCTTGACGAGCAGGTTCGCGGCGGCCGTCGACGGGACGGGAACGACGATCCTCGACACGCGGAAAACGACGCCGGGGTTGCGCCGGCTGGAGAAGGAAGCCGTCGTGCACGGCGGCGGGGCCAATCATCGCGCGAACCTCGCCGCGATGGTCCTCGTCAAGGAGAACCACATCGCCGCGGCCGGCGGGCTCGGCCTCGTGATCGCCCTGCTCAAGCCGGAAGAGCTCGCGGCCGCCGAGATCGAGGTGTCCTCCCTCGCCGAGCTCGCCGAGCTGCGGGAGGCGACGCCGTTCCGGGTCATGCTCGACAACTTCGATCCCGGTTCGATCGCCGCGGCGGTGCGCGAGGTGGAAAGCTGGCCCCGGAGGCCGGAGATAGAGGTCTCGGGCGGGATCACGCTCGAGAGCGTCGCCCGGTACGCGCTGCCCGGCGTCGATTTCATATCGGTCGGTTCGCTGACCTCCTCGGCCCCCTCGCTCGATCTCTCGCTCACACTGGAGGCGCGCTGATGGTGCCGTTGCCCGCCCCGGACCTGCACCCTGCGACGCTGCGCCGGCTTCTGGGCGAGTGCCGCCTGGGGCGCCCGGTCTGCCTCCTCGAGCAAACCAGTTCGACCAACGACGTCGCGGCAGCGGCCGCGGCGAAGGGCGCGCCCGAGGGCGCCCTCTTCGTCGCCGCAGGACAATCGGCGGGGCGCGGGCGTGCCGGACGCGGGTGGGTATCGCTCGAGGGCGGTCTCGCCTTCTCGCTCCTCCTCCGTCCCGCGCGGAATCCCGCCGGGCTGACCTGTCTTTTCGGCCTCGCCGCCGTCCGGGCGATCGACCGCTTCGCCGCGGGCGCGGGCGTGAAGTGGCCGAACGACGTCTGGATCGACGGCCTGAAGGCGGGGGGGATCCTCGCCGAGGCGAAGGGCGGGGCCGTGGTCGTCGGCATGGGGCTCGACGTGAACGAGACGCCGGCCGCGCTCGCGGCGGGCGTCGACGCGCCGGCCGTCTCCCTGCGCGTCGCTGCGAAACGAGTTTTTCACCGGGGAGAGGTTCTCGCCGCGATCCTGGACTCCTTCGGGGAAATCTACGACGCCTGGACGCGGGAGGGATTCGCCCCCGTCAGGGGCGCCTACGAGGAACGGATGCTCTGGCGGGGAGAGCGGGTGACCCTTCCGGACGGGCTTTCGGGACGCCTCGCCGGGGTCGACGACGCTGGATGCGCCGTGGTCGAGACGAACGGGGGGCGGCGGGTAATCGCCGCGGGGGACCTGTCGCTCCGGAAGGAGGAGCCGTGAGCCGGACATTGCTCATCGACCGGGGCAACCGTTCGCTGAAGGCCGCCCTCGTGCGGGAGGGGCACATCGTCGACCGGCGGGAGGGCGCCTCAAACGACGCGGCGATCGTGAAGTCGATGGCGGCGGCGGCCGACCGCGCCGTCCTCTCCTGCGTCGTCCCCGCCGCGCTCGCGGCCATCCGCGGGGCTCTCGCCGAGGCGGGTCTCCCCGTCGTCGAGGCGGGAGCGCAACGGCAACTCCCCTTCCCGCTGCTCGTCGAGCGTCCCGATCGCCTCGGCGCCGACCGCATCGCGGCCGCCTGCGGCGCGGCGGCGCTCGGCCTCGAGGAGGCGGTGATCGTCGACGCCGGCACGGCGGTCACCGTCGACTGCCTCTCGCGGCGCGGCTTTCTCGGCGGGACGATCTTTCCCGGCCCCGCGCTTCTTCTCTCCTCGCTCCACCGGGGGACGGGCGCCCTCCCCGAACTCGACACGATCGGACAGGACGCGCCCCTGCCCGGCCGCTCGACACGCGAGGCGATCGCCGCCGGCGTCCTCCGCGGGCTCGCCGCGGCCGTGCGGGGCCTCGTCGATGCGTCCCTCGCCGTCCTCGGCGACAACGTTCCCGTCCTTTTGACCGGCGGGGCGGCCGGCCCGGCCGGCGCCGGTCTCGGACCCGAAACACGGCGGGAGCCGGACCTCATCTTCCTCGGACTCGAGCTGATCGGCCAGATGAACGGCCCCGGCGCCTCAAACTGAATACGTCGAAAAACGGCGCAATCAAGAGATATATTACGATATCAAAAGTAATGTTCCGGAATTTACCCGGCATGCATGCCAGGTTTCTGCCGAGGTCCCGCCAGGCTCGTTGCATTTCAAGCGGCCGGCAAATATATTTGCATCTCACGGATGTAGCAGTCAATGTAGTGGAGTGCCAACTTCTTACTAAAGAAAGGGAAAGGGGGATCGCGATGAAGATCAAGCCGTTGGCCGATCGGGTTCTCGTCAAGCCTCTTGACCAGAAGGAGGTCAAGAAGGGCAATATCATCATTCCCGACACCGCCAAGGAGAAGCCCCAGGAGGGCGAGATCATCGCCGTGGGCAAGGGCCGTCTCAACGAGACGAACGGCGAGCGCATCGCGCTCGAGGTGAAGAAGGGCGACCGCGTCCTCTACGGCAAGTATTCCGGCACCGAGATCACCGTCGACGACGTCGAGTACCTGATTCTCAGGGAGAGCGACATCCTCGCCGTCCTCTAGCCGGCACAGGAAGGAGAGATACCGATGGCCAAGCAGATCAAATTCGATGTGGACGCCCGCGACCGGCTCAAGGCGGGCGTGGACATCCTCGCGAACGCGGTCAAGGTGACACTCGGTCCTCGCGGCCGGAACGTCATCCTCGACAAGAAATTCGGCTCACCCACGATCACCAACGACGGCGTGACGATCGCCAAGGAGATCGAACTGAAGGATCCGTGGGAGAACATGGGCGCGCAGATGGTCAAGGAAGTGGCCACGAAGACCCAGGACGTCGCCGGCGACGGCACGACGACCGCCACGATCCTCGCCCAGGCGATCATCAAGGAAGGCCTGAAGAACGTCACGGCCGGCGCCAACCCGATGTTCATCAAGAAGGGGATCCACAAGGCCGTCGATGCGGCCGTCGATTACATCAAGAAGCGCTCCCGCCAGGTCCGCAAGCGCGAGGAGATCGCTTCGGTCGCCACGATCTCGTCGAACAACGACAAGGAGATCGGCGAGCTGATCGCCGAGGCGATGGACGCGGTCGGCAAGGACGGCGTCATCACGGTCGACGAGGCGAAATCGATGGACACGAGCCTCGAGAAGGTCGAGGGGATGCAGTTCGACCGCGGCTACCTCAGCCCCTACTTCGTCACCGACGCCGAGCGGATGGAGACGATTCTCGAGGACGCCTACGTGCTCATCCACGACAAGAAGATCTCCGCGATGAAGGACCTCCTGCCCGTTCTCGAGAAGGTCGCGCAGCTCAACAAGCCGCTCCTGATCATCGCCGAGGACGTCGAGGGCGAGGCTCTCGCGACGCTCGTGGTCAACAAGCTCCGCGGGACCCTGCAGGTCGCCGCGGTGAAGGCCCCCGGCTTCGGCGATCGCCGCAAGGCGATGCTCGAGGACATCGCCGTCCTCACCGGCGGCCGCGTGGTCTCCGAGGAGACCGGCTTCAAGCTCGAGAACGCCGTCGTCACCGATCTCGGCCAGGCGAGGAAGATCACGATCGACAAGGAGAACACGACCGTCATCGAGGGGGCCGGCAAGGCCGCCAAGGTGAAGGAGCGCGTGAACCAGATCAAGGTGCAGATCGAGGACACCACCTCCGATTACGATCGCGAGAAGCTCCAGGAGCGGCTGGCGAAGCTGGCCGGCGGCGTCGCCGTCATCAAGGTCGGGGCCGCGACCGAGACCGAGATGAAGGAGAAGAAGGCGCGCGTCGAGGACGCCCTCGCCGCCACCCGCGCGGCCGTCGAGGAGGGCATCGTCCCCGGCGGCGGCATCACGCTGCTCCAGGCCGCAGACGCGATCGGCAAGCTCGAGCTCTCCGCCGAGGAGAAGATCGGGGCGACGATCGTCATGCGCGCCCTCGAGGAGCCCGTCAAGATGATCGCGGCCAACGCCGGGCAGGAAGGCTCGGTCGTGGTCGAGGCCCTCAAGAGGGAAAAGAACAAGGACGTCGGCTACAACGCCGCCGTCGGCGAATACATGAACATGCTCGAGGCCGGCATCGTCGATCCGACGAAGGTCGCGCGCAGCGCCCTGCAGAACGCCGCGAGCATCGCGGCCCTGCTGCTCACCACCGAGTGCATCATCACCGAGATCCCGGAGAAGGATTCGGCTCCGGAGATGCCCGGCGGCATGGGCGGCATGGGCGGCGGCATGGGTGGCATGTACTAGGCCGGCCGGCTCACCTACCGTCACACGGGGCGCCCGCGACGCGGGCGCCCCGTTCCGTATGGGTTCCCCCGGTCCGCCACCGCACAGAATTTTCTTGAATTTCCCGCCCCCCGTTACTATTTTATTGCCGGGTAAGGATTTATTTTCTGATGAAACGCAAGGCAAGGTAGAACACCGTATTTCCCTGGATAATCGGACGTTCGCACGATGACCCGGAGGTTTGCAGTGGCACGGTGGAAGACAGACCGGACCCGGTTCCTCATGATTCTCTCCGCGGCGGCGCTTTTCGTCGTCGCGAGCTGCAGCAGCGAAGACGACCCCAACGGTCCCGTCACCGGCGACGAGGTCGACGCGTTGACGATCATCTGCAACCCGCTCGCCCCGGCGCCCGGCGAACAGGCGCAGCTCACCGTCCAGGCGACCGGCCAGGCCTCCGGGACGTGGCCCACATACAACTGGACCGCCGAGGCGGGTTCGCTCATCGTCGCCGAGGGACTCTCGATCGGGTGGATCGCCCCGGACGACCCGGGGATCTACAATGTCCGTGTCGTGGCGAATCTCGCCGGGCAGACCGACACCGTGTCCCGGAAGATCATGGTCCGCCACTTCGAGTCGGTCGATTTCGATTTCACATCGGGCGGTCGCACCTATGCGGTCTCGGAAGCGTACGCCCCGACGATCGTCTCGACCGGCCTCACCTGCATCGCCACGGGCGAGAACTGGTACGGGACGCTCATCTCCTCCTGGCTCTACACGGGGCTCGTCAAGGGGACGTCGTCGGTCACCCCGAAGACCGGTTTCGCGGACTACTTCGGCGGCGACTTCATCGAGTTCTACGGCAATCCGAGAAACCAGATACTCACCTCGATGATGGTCAGCTCCTCCGGCTATTTCCGCCAGCAGCGGAAGGACGTGATCCTCTTCCCGCTCCTCTCCTTCGGATCGACGATCAACCTGAGCTACTCCGACGTCTCGGACGAGCCGATGAGCGGCGCGCCCCGCTCCCGGAGGAGTATCCACCAGTACCCGTCGGCGAGCACCGATTTCTCCATGGTCACGTGGCAGGAGGGACAGGTCGGCCTGGCCCAGGACGGCACCGAGGACCTCTTCAACATCGCGTTCTCGAACGCGTCGATGTGGAGCCAGGCGTGGAGCTACCCCAGCGGCTCGACGGATCCGCCGCCCCCGCTCTTCATGACCCTCACGACGAGCCTCGATTCCGCGACGGCGATCCTCGGTCCCGACACGGTCACGGTCTACGACTTCTTCCACAACAGCAATCCGCTGTTCACCCCGGACGACGCCAACATCCTCTACTTCGTCGACTCGACCGGCATCTACGAGCCGTGCATCATACCCATGGCCGGGAACGAGCCGGATACGACCCTTCGTCGCGCGATGATGATCGACGATGATCACGGCATCTTCTGGCAGGCCGGGGTCAGCGTCCGCGAGACGACGATCTTCCAGTGGAATCCGTCCAACAACCTGCTCGGATTCATAGACGGGTACGATCATCTCTGCTTCTTCGACTACACGACCGAGAGCGTGCAGATCGTCGACCAGGTGGGGAGCGTGTCCGAGTTCGCCTGGTCGCCGGACGGCACGCAGGCCGCGGTCGTCGGGGATGACGGCGTGTACATCGTTAATCTCTCCGGCATGGCGAGCCTCGTCTTCCAGGTGGAGATCCCCGGTGATGCCGTCTACGGCGTCTCCTGGTCGCTGGACCCGGCCTCTCCGCGTCTCGTGTTCAGGGTCACGAGGAAGGGAAAGACGGAGGTCGATTCCTTCTCGTCGATCGTGGAGTACGACTACGACGCGGACGAATGGTATTACGCGGCGCCGCGCGTCTCCTACTCCCGCGAGCCGGAGATCGACGATTACCGGTGGCTCCGCGCGACGTTCGACGCGGACGACGACGGCATCTACGCGCCTATCCCGGTGGGAGACGTGCCGGGCCGCTACGTGATCATCTATCACTCCTTCGCCGAGTGACGATCGCATGGCATCGAAACGGCTCGAGAAACTGCCGCCGTATCTCTTCGTCGAGATCGATCGCCTCAAGGAGTCGTACGCCCGGTCCGGGCGGACCGTTCTCGACCTGGGGATCGGCGATCCGGACCTCGGCGCGCCCCCCGCTCTCGTGCGTCTCCTGAAGACCGCCCTGGATCGGCGGGAATACCATCGATACCCGCACGACCGGGGGCTGCCGCTTCTCGTCGACGCGATCCGGCGCTGGGCCGGGCGCCGCCACGAAACGACCCTCGAACGCGAGGAAGTGCTCGTCACGATCGGTTCGAAGGAGGCGATCGGCCACCTGCCGCTCGCCGTCGTCGACGAGGGGGACGCCGTACTCGTGCCCGATCCGGGATACCCCGTCTACCATTCGTCGGCGGTCTTCGCCGGCGCCGAGAGCGTCCGCGTGCCGCTCGACCCCGCGAGGGGCTGGTGGCCCGATTTCGCGGCGATCGACGGTCCGCTGCGCGAGCGGGCGCGGCTCCTCTATCTCAACTATCCCAACAATCCGACGGCCGCGGTCGCCGGGCGGGAGCGGTTCGTCGAGGCGCTCGATTTCTGCCGGGATGCGGGAATCGTCCTCGTCAACGACGCCGCCTACGGCGAGATCACCTACGGAACGCCGGCGCAGCTCCTCTTTCCCCTCGCGCGGGAAACCGGCGTTCCCTACATCGAGTTCTTCTCCTTCTCGAAGACCTTCTCGATCACCGGCTGGCGCGTCGGTTTCGCCGTCGGCTCCCCGGAGATCGTATCCGCGCTCGCGCGCGTCAAGTCGAACATCGATTCGGGGGTCTTCGGCGCGATCCAGGAGGCCGCCGCGGTCGCGCTCGACGACTTCTTCGACGAACTCGTCGGCCGGGTGAGGGACGTCTACGCCGAGCGGCGGAACATCCTCGCAAGGAGCCTCGAGCGGTCGGGGCTCGAATTCGCGATGCCGCAGGCGACCTTCTATTTCTGGGTCCGAACCCCGGGCGGCGCCGACTCGATCGATTTCTGCCGGTCCCTGCTCGAGGAGCGGGGGATCGTCGCCACGCCGGGAGTCGGCTTCGGTCCCGGCGGCGAGGGCTTCTTCCGTCTCTCCATCACGACCGGCATCGAGACGATCCGCGAGGCGGGTCGCAAGCTCGAGGAAATCAGGCATTCAATGTAGCCAAGGAGGCCGCGGTGCTCGATGAAAAGATCACGCTCAGGGGAATCACGGTGTTCGGGTATTACGGCGTCTCACCGATGGAACGGGAGATCGGACAGAAGCTCGAGATCGACGTGGAATTCCACCACGATTTCACGAAGGCGGTCGAGACCGACGCCCTCGAGGACACGATAAACTACGAACGGGTCTACGCCCGTGTCATGGACACCGTCGAGAACAACCGTTTCAACCTCCTCGAGACGCTCGGGGACCGTATCTGCGGGGACATCATCGAGCGGTTCCCCGCCGTGACGGCGGTGACGGCGACGGTCCGCAAGCTCACCCTGCCCTTCCCGAACAACATGTCGCACGTCGAGGTCGTCGTCGAACGCCATGCCGACTGAGATAATCGTCGCCTTTTCCATCGGATCCAATATCGGGGCCCGCGAGGAGCGCGTCCTCGAGGGGGCGGCGCGTCTCGGCCGTACTCCCGGCCTGCGGGAACTCGAACTCGGCGTTCTCTACGAGACGCGGCCCGTCGGGCGGGGCTATGGCCGTTCCTTCGTCAATACCGCCTGCATCGCCCGGACGGCGCTCGAACCCCGGGCCCTGCTCGGGCGGTGCGAGGAGATCGAGCGTCTTGCCGGACGCGCGGCGAAGGGCCGTGGCGCCGACCGGACCCTCGATATCGATCTCCTTCTCTACGGCTCTCTCCTTCTCGACGAGCCGGGGCTCGTCCTCCCGCATCCGCGCCTGGCCGAGCGGCTCTTCGTCCTCGTGCCCCTCGCCGGCATCGCCCCCGACCTGCCCGTTCCCCCCGGGGGGGAGACGGTCTCGGCGCTCGCCTCGCGACTCGAGGACCCCGACTGGGGCCGGATCGTGTCCCGCCGGTTCGGCGCGTCGAGAACCCCTTGAGCGACAAACAGTTCAGTTGATATTGACACGCCCCCCCTTTTTCACTACCGTAGGGGCCATGGACGGTTTCCGGGATACGCTTCTGGCCGGCGACATCCGGCATATCGCCATCGAGGGGAATATCGGCGCGGGAAAGACGACGCTCGCCCGGCTCGTCGCCGAGGCGTCCGGCGCCCGGCTCTTCCTCGAGGAGGTCGACGACAACCCCTTCATCGAGCGGTATTACGGGGACATGCAGGAGTACGCCTTCCAGGCGCAGATCTTCTTTCTCCTCAATCGGTACCGGCAGCAGCAGGAGATCGCCCAGCGCGACCTCTTCAGCGGTCTCCTCGTCACCGACTACCTCTTCGCCAAGGACAAGATCTACGCGCATGCCGTCCTCGAGGACGACGAACTGGTCCTCTACAACCGCCTGCACTCGATGCTCGAGGAACGGATCATCACCCCCGATCTCGTCATCTACCTCCAGGCGGACCCCGCCGTCCTCCTCAACCGGATCCACAAGCGCGGCCGCCGTTTCGAGCGGCAGATCGGGGCGGATTACCTGGGCACGCTCAACGAGGCCTTCAACCACTTCTTCTTCCACTACGACGAATCCCCGCTGCTGATCGTGAACACCGACCAACTCGATTTCGCGTCGCGCCGGGAGCACCTCGACGACCTTCTCTCGAGGATCGCCGAGCCATTCGACGGAACGAGCTACTACGTGCCGACATGGGAGACCGGCTCGCCATGAGAAAGAAGATCACCAAACAGACGATTCTGAAGATGAAGAAACGGGGCGAGCGGATCGCGGCGCTCACGTCCTACGATTTCCTCTCTACGCGGATCGTCGACGAGAGCGGCGTCGATCTCATCCTCGTCGGGGATTCCCTCGGCATGGTGATCATGGGATACGACAACACGCTCCCGGTGACCATGGAGGAGATCATCCACCACCTCAAGGCGGTCACGCGCGCGCGGCCGGCCGCCCTCGTCGCCGGGGACATGCCCTTCATGTCCTACCAGGCGAGCGTCGAGGACGCGGTCCGCAACGCCGGCCGCCTCGTCAAGGAGGGGGGCGCGGAGAGCGTGAAGCTGGAGGGGGGCGAGCGCTACGTTCCCGTGATCGAGGCGATCGTCCAGGCCTCGATCCCCGTCATGGGCCATCTCGGCCTCACGCCCCAGTCGCTGCATCAGATCGGCGGATACCGCGTCCAGGGGAAGGACGCCGCCGCCGCCGAGGTCCTGCTATCCGACGCGCGCGCCCTGGAGCGGGCCGGCGTCTTCGCGATCGTCCTCGAGTGCATTCCCTGGCCCCTCGCGCGGCGGATCACCGAGGCGGTCGAGATCCCGACGATCGGTATCGGCGCCGGGCCCCACTGCGACGGCCAGGTCCTCGTGATGCAGGACATGCTCGGCGTCGGCGACGGGCCGATGCCCCGATTCGTGAAAGCCTACGAAAAACTCGGGGAGCGGATGCGCGAGGCGATCGGCGCCTACGTCGGCGAGGTCAAGGACGGCACCTTCCCCGGCGTGGAGCACAGCTACTCGGCCGGCGGGAAGAACGGACGAAACGATGGAGACGGTACGAACGCCGGCTGAAGTCCGCGCACTGGTGCTCGTGGCGAAGAAACGCGAGGCGCGCGTCGGGTTCGTCCCGACGATGGGGGCGCTCCACGAGGGGCACGCGAGCCTCGTCGGCATGGCGCGCGAGCGGACCGATTTCGTCGTCGCGTCGATCTTCGTCAATCCGAAGCAGTTCGGGCCGACCGAGGATCTCGGACGCTACCCGCGCACCCTCGACGCCGACCTGTCGATGCTCCGCGATCTCGGCTGCGATCTCGCCTTCACGCCGGCGGATCGCGATCTCTACTCCCGCGACGACCGGACGCGCATCGCCATCAGGGACCTGGCCGACGGGCTCTGCGGCCGCTTTCGGCCGGGGCATTTCGACGGCGTGCTCCTCGTCGTGGCCAAGCTCTTCAACATCGTCCTGCCCGACGAGGCCTTCTTCGGGCAGAAGGACGCGCAGCAGGCGGTCGTCATACAGCGGATGGCGGCCGATCTCGACATGCCCGTGCGGATCGTGCTCGGCCGGACGGTCCGCGAGGCGGACGGCCTCGCGTTGAGCTCGCGCAACCGGTACCTCGACGCCGACCGGCGCCGGCGCGCCGCCGGGATGTGGCGATCCCTCGACCGCGCGCGGGCGCTCGTCGTCGGGGGGGAGCGCGACGCCGATCGCCTCCGCCGCCTGGTTCGCGAGGGGATGGAGGAGGCCGGTTTCGCCGTCGAGTACGCCGATGTCGTCGACGGGGCGTCCCTGCGGCCGATCGGGAAGGTCGAGGGCGTCGTGCTCATCGCCGCCGCCGGCCGGCTCGGAGAGACGAGACTCATCGACAACGTCGCGTTGCGCGTCGAGGGGGAGCGCGTGGAGGAGACGCTCCTCGAGTTCCCGGAATGGAGCAGGTATCATGGCGGTTGACGGTCGCACGGCGGCCCTCGTCCTCGCGGCGGGGGAGGGTACGCGCATGCAATCCGATATGGCGAAGGTGCTGCACACGCTGTGCGGAAAGCCGATGATCCGCTGGGTCGTCGAGGCGGTGCGCCGTCTCGGGCCGGAGCGGATCGTCGTGATCGTGGGACACCAGGCGGACCGCGTGCAGGCCGAGATGGCCGGCGAGGGGCTCGAGTTCGTGCTGCAGTTGGAGCGTCTCGGCACCGGGCACGCCGCGATGCAGGCCGAGCCGGCCCTCGGACGCTTCGGGGGGACGATCCTCGTTCTGAACGGCGACACGCCGCTCCTCACGAGCGGCACCCTCGGCCGGTTCGTCGAGGCCCACCACCGGGCGGGCGCCGTCGCGACGGTTCTCACGGCCGAGCTCGACGACCCGGGCGGCTACGGGCGGATCATCCGCGACGAAACCGACGGGTTTTTGCGTATCGTCGAGCATCGGGACGCGACGGAGGAGGAGCGCCGGACGCGCGAGATCAACAGCGGCATATTCTGTTTCGAGGCGCCGGATTTCTTTCCCGCGCTCGGCCGTCTCGAGCGGAAAAACGTCCAGGGGGAATACTACATCACCGACGTGATGGAGATCCTCAGGCGGGACGGCGCCGTGGTCGGGGCCTTCCGCTGCGACCAGCGCGAGGAGGTCCTCGGCATCAACACGATCGAACAGCTGCGGGCCGCCGAAAAACTGAAGGAGAACGATGGATAGGGTATACGCGCCCTGGCGGAGCAGGTATTTCACCATGCAGGCGCAGGAGGGCTGCCTCTTCTGCGGCATCCAGAAGGAGACAAACGACGCGGCGGTCGGCATCCTCGCCCGCGGCGAGCACTGGTTCGTCATCCTCAACGCCTTCCCGTACACGAACGGGCATATCATGGTCGTCGCCCGGCGGCATATCGAGCGGATCGGGGAGATCGATCGGGCGGCGGGCGCGGAGCTCCTGTCGATGCTGGCGGCGGCGGAGCGGGCGATCGACGAGGCGTACCGGCCGGACGGGATGAACGTCGGCGTCAACCGCGGGCCCAGCGCCGGCGCCGGTATCGCCGGCCACCTGCATTTCCATCTCGTGCCGCGGTGGCGCGGCGATACGAATTTCATGACGACGCTGGCCGATACGCGTGTCGTTTCGGAGGATCTCGGTGAATCCTGGCGCCGTCTCAAGCCCTTCTTCGAGCGCTGAGGAGGGCACGTGGCGGCGGCGAAGCGGAAGAAGAAGACGAAACGCCCCGTGGCGGGCAAGAGGCTGCGGACGGCGATCGTCCTTTCGATCGTGCTTGCCATCGCCCTGTCGCTCGTCGTACGGTGGGCGCTCGACCCGCCGCAGCGGGTTCGGCGCGTCGTCAGGGTCGAGGTGCTGAACGGCACGGAGCGGGTCGGCCTCGCCAAGCGGGTGAGAAACCGGCTGATCGCCGGGGGCGTCGACGTCCTGCGGTACGACAACGCCGGCCGCCAGGATTTCGAGCATACGCTGATCCTCGACCGCGGAGGCGGCCCGGACGCGACCGCGGAGCTCGCGCGGATCACCGGTTGCCGACGGGTCCTGATCCAGGAACTGGAGGACGCGGCCTTCGACGCGACGCTGATCATCGGAAAGGACATCGACCGGCTGCCGATCGGCCGCGACGAACGGTAGCGGGGCACACGGAGAGGAGGTCGCGGATGCCGTCGAAACGACGGGTGACCATCGTCGCGCTCGTTTTCTTTCTCGGCGTGATCGTCGGAAGCGTCGTGGGCGAGATCATCGGCCTGCTACTGCCCGACGGCAACGTCTTCAGGGATCTGTTCGTCTCGGGCAAGGAATTCGTCGTGGGGCCGGGGACCGTCGACCTGATCGTCCTCACCTTCACCGTCGGTTTCTCGATCAAGGTGAATCTCGTGAGCGTGCTGGCGATCGTGCTCGTCGGGGTGCTGCTCAGGATGTACGTCTAGGACAGGAGGGGGGTGTATGAACGTTCAAACGCTGTTCGACGGATCGACGCGGTTCCTTCTCATCGGGCCGCTCGGCTGGTCCGAGCTCCTGATCATCCTCTTTCTCGTCCTGCTCTTCTTCGGCCCCCGGCGCCTGCCGGAGGTGGCCGAGGCGATCGGACGGTCGATCCGCAGGTTCAAGAAGGCCTCACGGGAGATCAGGGACGAGATCGAGGCCCCGGACACGACCGACGAGGGCGAGGACAAGCGCGGCTAGTCAGTCGATGATCTCCTCGCGAAGATCCTCAACCTCGGCGTTCGCTCGCACCTTCTCGTACCAGTTGGCGAGGAAGCGTCTCGTCATCTCGGTTCGCGCCTGCTGAAGCAGCAGGGGACGGCGGTCGGCGAATATCTCGGCGGCCGGTTCGTCACGCTCGGTCACGACGATCAGGTAATACGCGTCCGATCCGGTGATCGGCGGGCTCAGCTCGCCGACGGCCAGCGTGTGGGCGGCCGTCGCGAAGGCCGTGTTCGCGCCGATCCCCGGCACCGCGTCATCCCGGCGGAAACGGGGCGTCTCGAGCATCTCGAACGAGCGGGAGAGCGCAGCCGATTCGAGATCGCCGCTCGTGGCGGCCTCGCGGCGGATCTCCGCGGCCGTCTCCCGGGCCGCGGCGCGGCGCCGGTCGAGAAGGATGCGCTCCGCGACGGTCTCGCGGACCTCGTCGAGCGGTTTCCGTCCCTCGGGAATCTCCTCGAGTATCTTCACGAAGCGGACCATGTCCTCAGATTCGATCGTCGAGGATATCTGGCCGGCGCGGTGATTGAAGGCGAAGTTGATGATCCTCGGGTTATACCCGATGCCGGGGATGAAGGCCTGCCGGGCGATGGGCTCGGGCTCGTCGTACTGGAGGCCGCGGGCCTCGGCGGTCTCCCGGAATCCCCTGTCCTTGATCTCCTCGATCACGTCCCGGAGGACCGTCCGGAGGGAGTCGATCGTGTCGTAGCCGGGCTCGACCTCCATGAGGATGTGGCGGACGTGGACCTGCTCGACGCCGTCGACGGTGTCCCGCTCCTCCATCTTGACGAGGTGGTAGCCGAAGGGCGTCCTGACCGGTTCCGAGACCTCGCCGGGCTCGAGGGCGAAGGCCGTCTCGGTGAACGTCGAGTCCATGCTCCCCCGGGAGAAGAATCCCAGGTCTCCGCCCTTCTCGGCGGTCATGTAGTCGTCGGACCAGTTCCTGGCCGCCTCGGCGAAATCCTCCCCGGCCATGATCTCGCCACGGATTTCCTCGAGGCGGCCGCGGACGTCCTCCTCGTCGAGCTCGGAGGGGGCCTTCTCGATCCCGATCACCGCGATGCGGCGACGCTCGGGCACGACGAACTCGTCGGCGATCTCGTCGTAGCGGGCGCGGATCTCCGCGTCGGTCGGCGCCGGTCCCTCGTCGATGTCCGCCCATGGAACGCGCACGTAGCGCGCCTTCACCACGAGCGAGTCGCGCAGGAACCGGTCGTAGAGCTCGCGGTCGGGCACGTGCACCTGGGCCATCAGCATGCTTTCGAGCTTGAACTCGGGAAGGATCGAGCGCGCCCAGTTCTCGAGCTGCGTCCAGTCGGCGGAGGGGTCGCCCAGGGCGGCGAGGTAGGCCTGGTAGTCGAAGTTGCCGTTGTCGTCGACGAAGACGCTCTGCAGGGACGGGTGGGGATTGCGCCGGATGAAGGAGACGAGCTCGTCGTCGCCGATCGTGATCCCGGTCTTCTCGATCTCGCTGGCGATGAGGTACTTCTGGACGGTCGTCTCCCACGCCTGTTCCTGGACCATCCGGTATTCCATGTCGCTCATGCGGTAGTCCTCGCCGCGCTGCTGCTTCACGCCGTTCAGCAGCTCGGTGGCCACCTGCGCGTAGGCCTGGCGGGGGATCCGTTCGCCGTTGACGATGCCTGCCACCTCGGGGTCGGCCTCGGTCCGGTCGCCGGTCCGCAGGTCCATGCCCCAGACGGCGAAGATGGAAATGACGAATGCGACGACGACGATCCAGAGGAATACCTTCGTTCTTTCCCTCAACTGCTTCAGCATGTCTGCACGTTCCTTTTTCGTGTGTCGGGATCGATCGGTTCCGTCGAAAAAACAGAGTTTAAGTTAGCACACGACGTGCCGGCGTGCAAACGTTTTAAGAGCCGTTGACAGGGCGCGTCGCCCGGTGGTAACGTGCCCACGACATGAAGGGAACACTCCTCCGCTGCGCGCTGATCGCGGCGCTGACCGCCTCCGCTGCGCGCGCCGAAGTCTATCTCTGGCCCCTGCACGGTCCCCGCCGGCTCTCCTCGAGCTTCGGCGAGTATCGCGGCGGCCATTATCACGCCGGGATCGATCTGCGCACCGGTGGGCGGATCGGGCTGCCCTGCCGGGCGATCGGGGACGGCTGGGTCTCAAGGCTCCGCATCGGCCCCGCCGGGTACGGGAAGGCGCTCTACCTGCGACTCGACGACGGGCGAACCGCCGTCTACGCCCATGTCGAGGGATTCACGCGCTCTCTCGATTCGCTCGCGTTCGACCGCCGTCTGGATTCGGGCTCCTCGTGGTGCGACATCAGGCTGACGCGCGGGCGCTGGCGCGTTGCCGCGGGTGACACGATCTGCTGGTCGGGCGCCTCGGGGACGAGCGCGCCGCACCTCCACTTCGAGATGCGCGACGAGCGGGGGCGGCCCTTCGACCCCCTCGACGGGCTCTTCGCCGTTCCCGACGAGAGCGCGCCGATCTTCTCCGGCCTGCGGGCGATTCCCGCCAGCCGGGGCGGCCGGGTCTCGGGACGCCTGCTTCCCGCCGAACGGCTCTTCCGCGCCACCAGGTCGGGGTTCGTTCTCCCCGACACGCTTTATGCCGACGGTGCGATCGGATTCGCCGTATCCGTCTGGGACGAGCAGGGATACGGGCGATACGCGATGGCTCCGTCCCGGATCGAGCTTCTCGTCGACGGCGAACGGGTCTACCTGATCGAGAACCGAAGCTTCTCCTACGACCAGTCGGGGGAGATCGTCTTCGAGACGGACGCGCGCGGAGAAGGGCCGGCAAACCGGTACACCGCGCTGTTCCGCCGCCCGGGCAACACCCGGGAGGACCGCTCGGGTCCGGGTATCGTCCGGCGGCCCGGGGAGCCGGGCGGGGGACGGGCGCTCGCCGCCGGTCTCCATCGCGGGGCGATCGTGGCGACGGACGCGGCGGGCAACGAATCGCGCGCCGCCTTCGTCTTCGGCCTGCACGACGCTCCCGTCGTCGAGGAGACGCGGCGTCTCGAGTCGGGGACGGGCGTGGTCGTCGCCGCGGCCGATCCGGACGGCGGAGCGGTCGCCGGCCGGCTGTGGGGACGGGCGGGAGAGAATCCGTGGCGGCCGATTTCGTTGTCGCCGATCGGGCGGGCGCTGCGCGGCGACGCGGCGCCGGGGGAGGATCTCTTCCGCTTCGAGGCGCGCGACGACGAGGGCGAGGTCGTGACGGCGTGGTTCGCCTCGCCGCCGGCGCGCGGGGAGGCGGAGATGGCCTTCTGCGAGCTCGTCTGCGTGCCGGCGGAGCACGGCCTCGTCGTGCGTGGGATCCTCGATGCGGTTCCCGCGGAGCCGCCGCGGATGCGTCTCGGCCGGCGCAAACCGGCGGCGGTCGCCTGCGCACGGGAACGCGAGTGCGAGGCGTTCTTTCCCCACGACGCCGTCTCTGGCGAAACGGTCCTCTTCGCCCTGGACGGACGCGACCGGCGCGGATACCCGGTCGAGGGACGGAAGGCGGCCCGGATCCTGCGGCTCGGCGCCGCCGATGAGCCTCGTTTCGACGCGGGCGACGGGCTGATCGTCGAGCTGCGCGCGGAACGCGCCTTCGACACGACGCTCGTCGCCGTCGCCGAGGAACCGCTTCCGGGGCCGCCTCCCCCGGGCCTCCGCCCGGTCGGCCGGCCATTCGCGCTCGATTTCCTGCCCTGGCGCGTCGGCCGTCTGCGCCTCCTCTGCGAGGCGGGAGAGGCAACGGGGCTCTTCCGGTGGGACGAGCGGCGCGGCTGGCGCTGCAACGGCGTCCCCGCGCGCGAGGAGGGACGCGTCGACGTCGACGAGCCGGGCGTCTACGCCTTCTTCCTCGACGGGCTGCCTCCCGAGGTGCGGTTCGTGGCGCGGGAGGAGCGCCCGGCGGCGAGCGGTTTCTACCGCTCGAGGGCCCTCTACGTCGAGGTGGATGAGACCGGCAGCGGCATCGATCCCTGGTCCGCCGCCGTGACGCTCGACAACCGGCCGGCCGTCTGCGAGTGGGACGGGATACGAAAGCGCCTCTACGTGCTTGTTCCCGCCGGGCGGCCTGGCGGAGCACTGGTCGTCGGCGTGGAGATCAGCGACCGGGCGGGAAACCGGAGCGCCGGCGAGTTCGGGCTGACGCTCGAGGAGACCGCGGAAGGGGAGCGGTGAGATGTCCTCGGCGCGTTTCCTGCACCTGCACAACCATTCGGAGTACAGCCTGCTCGACGGCGCATTCCGCGTGAAGGAGATCGTCGCCGCCGCGAAGGAGATGGGGATGCCCGCCGTCGCCCTCACGGACCACGGCAACCTCTTCGGGACGATTCCCTTCTACAACGAGGCCGTCGCCGCCGGGATCCGGCCGATCATCGGCATGGAGACCTACGTCGCCCAGCGGAAGATGACCGACCGCTCGCGCGAAGGAGGCCTGGGCCGAAACGACCACCTCGTCCTCCTCGTCAAGAACGAACGCGGATACCGGAACCTCATCGAACTCTCCTCCCTCGCCTTTCTCGAGGGTTTCTACTACAAGCCGCGGATCGATCTCGACACGCTCGAGCGCTTCAGCGAGGGGCTCGTCGCCCTCAGCGGGTGCATCCAGGGATCGATCCCGCGCCTCCTGCGCGCGGGAAAGACGGAGGAGGCGCGCGCTCTCGCCGCGCGGTTCGCGTCGATCTTCGCGCCGGGCGACTTCTACCTCGAGATCCAGAACCACGGCATCCGCGAGGAGCTCGAGACGATTCCGCTTCTCACCGCTCTCGCCGCCGAGACGGGGTTGCCCCTCGTGGCGACGAACGACTGCCACTACCGGCGCGCCGACGACCACGGCGCGCACGACGTGCTCCTCTGCATCCAGACGGGCAAGGACCTCGACGATCCCAACCGTTCGCTCCGATCCCATCCCGAGCTCTATTTCAAGAGCCAGGACGAGATGGCGGCGCTCTTTCCCGATCACCCCGAGGCCCTGGCGGCGACGCTGGAGATCGCCGACAAATGCGATTTCTCCTTCGGCGATTCTCCCCTGCTCCTGCCCGACTTCCCCATCCCCGAGCCCTTCGGGAGCTCCGACGACTATCTCGAGCACCTCGTGACGGCGGCACTCCCGGGGCGCTACCCCGACGTGACGGACGTGATCGCGGAGCGCGCCCGCTACGAGCTCGGCGTGATCTCGCGGATGAACTTCTCCGGCTATTTCCTCATCGTGTGGGACATCGTCAACGCGGCCCGCGAAAAGGGGATTCCCGTGGGGCCGGGGCGCGGTTCCGCCGCGGGGAGCCTCGTCACCTACGCCCTCGGGATCACCGCGATCGATCCGCTGGCGAACGGCCTCCTCTTCGAGCGGATGCTCAACCCGGAACGGGTCTCGATGCCCGATATCGACATCGATTTCTGCGACGAGCGGCGGCAGGAGGTGATCGAGTACGTCGTCGACAAGTACGGCAAGGAGAGCGTCTGCCAGATCATCACCTTCGGCCGGATGGCCGCGCGGGCCGTCGTCCGCGACGTCGGGCGCGTGCTCAAGGTGCCCTACGGCGAGGTCGACGCGCTCGCCAAGACGATCCCCGGCGGTCCCGGCGTGACCCTCGACAGGGCCCTCGAGACTGTCCCCGAGCTCCGGGAGCGCGTCGACGCGGATCCGCGGATCGGGCAGCTCGTCGATCTCTCGCGCCGCCTCGAGGGAATGGTTCGCCACGCGTCCACGCACGCCGCCGGGCTCGTCATCACGCCGGGCCGGCTTGTCGACTACGTTCCCCTCTTCCGCACGAACAAGGGCGAGGTGACGACCCAGTTCGAGATGAAGTTCCTCGAGGAGGTCGGCGTCCTCAAGATCGATATCCTCGGGCTGAAGACCCTTTCGCACATCGAGCGCACGATCGATCTCGTCGCCGAGCACGAGGGAACGGCGATCGACATGGACCGCATCCCCGTCGACGATCCCGAAACCTTCGAGCTTCTCCGTGAAGGGCGGACGGTGAGCGTCTTCCAGCTGGAAAGCGCCGGGATGCGCGATCTCCTGCGCAAGATCGGCCCGACGAACTTCGCCGACGTGACGGCCGTGAACGCCCTCTACCGCCCCGGGCCGCTCGGGAGCGACATGGTGAACGATTTCATCGAGTGCAAGCACGGCCGCAAGAAGATCCGTTACGAGCACCCGTCGCTCGAGCCGATCCTCCGCGAGACGTACGGCGTGATCCTCTACCAGGAGCAGGTGATGCGGATCGCGAGCGACCTCGCCGGCTTCTCGCTGGGGGAGGCGGATCTGCTCCGCCGGGCGATGGGGAAGAAGAAGAAGGAGGTGATGGAGAAGCAGCGCGTCAAGTTCATCGACGGCGCCGTCGAGCGGGGCATCCCGAAGAAGACGGCGCGGAAGATCTTCGATCTGATGGCCTTCTTCTCGGGATACGGATTCAACAAGTCCCACTCGGCCGCATACGCGATGGTGTCGATGCGGACGGCGTTCCTCAAGACCCATCACCCGGCGGCCTTCATGGCCGCCGCGATGACGAGCGACATGGGAGACACGAGCCGCCTCATCGTTCTTCTCGAGGAGTGCCGCCAGATGGGGCTCGTCGTCCGGCCGCCCGACGTCAACACGGGCGGCGTCGGCTTCGGCCTCGCCGACGGGGAGATCACCTACGGGCTCGCGGCGGTCAAGAACGTCGGCGTGGGAGCGGTGGCGGCGGTCGTGGCCGCGCGCGAGGAGGGCGGACCCTTCGCCGACATCTACGATCTCTGCGATCGCGTCGACCTGCGCCAGATCAACAGGCGGATGCTCGAGAACCTCGTGCAGGCCGGCGCTCTCGACTGCCTGCCCGGAACGAGGGCGCAGCTCTTCACCTCCCTCGAGACGATCCTCGCCCAGGCGCAGAAAAGGCAGAACGAGCGGGACCGCGGCCAGTTCTTCCTCGGTTTCTGCGAGGGTCCCGAGGGGATCGAGAACGCCTGCCTCGCGGACGTTTCCGACTGGGACGATTCGGAACGGCTCCACCGCGAGCGCGAATCCCTCGGATTCTACTTCTCCGGGCATCCGCTCGAGAAGTACCGTGAAATGCTCGGGCAGATCGTGAACGCGGACAGCCGGGAGATCGGCGGGATGGCGGACCGGACACCGATCGTGCTCGCCGGGCTCGTCGGCGAGGTGAAGACGATCCTCGATCGCAAGGGCAACCCGATGGCCTTCGTCACGCTCGAGGACATCCACGGCACGTGCGAGGTGATCGTTTTCGCGTCGAGCTACGAGACGTGCCGGCGCAAGCTCGCGGCCGACGAAACCGTCGTCGTGGCGGGGAAGGTGTCGGTGAAGGACGGAAAAGAGGGGAAGATCGTCGCCGACACGGTGTATACGATCGGGGAGGCCATGGCGTTCATCCCGAGGCGGGTGGCGCTCCACATCAGGTCGGACCGCTTCGGGGAAACGGAGCTGGCCGCGCTGCGGGAGACGGTGGCGCGCCACTACGGCGAGCGCGAGCTCGTCTTCCTCTGGCGGAAGAACGGACGGAGCCCGTATGTCGTCCACGCGCGGAACACCGGCGTGCAACCGGGCAGGGAACTCTACGAGGAACTGAAAGAGATCGCGGGGGTCGAAGATGTCGAATTCACGATGTAGCGCTGCGGCTGTTCTCCTGTCGTTTCTTCTCCTGTCGCCGGTTCCGGCCGCCGGCCAGTCCTTCGAGGAGATCTCGCTCGTTTCCTCGCCGACGGCGGGGATGCTGCCGCATGGCGCCTACCTGTTCCGCGGCTCGCTCGGCCCGGACAGCGGGCTGCTCTTCGGCGCCCAGGTCGGGTTCCGCGACCGGCTGATGGTCGGCGTCTCCTACGGCGTCCAGGAGTTCATCGGCCGCGGGGAGGTGCAAGCCAACGATATCCCGGGCTTCCAGCTCCGTCTGCGGATCGTCGAGGAGGGAATCCAGGGACCGGCGATCGCGGTGGGGATCGACACGCAGGGCGAGGACGGCTACATCGAGGACTGGGAGCGCTACGAGCGCAAGTCGAAGGGTTTCTATATCGCCTTCTCCAAGAACTATTCCCTGATCCGCGACTTCTCGATCCACGGCGGCGTCAACTACTCCCTCGAGGACGAGGACGAGGACGGCATCGATCTCTTCGCCGGCTTCGCCTTCGAACTGGCGCCGGGCTTCGTCATCCTCGGCGACTACGCCGCCGGACTGAACGACGACGACACGGAGGTCGCGACGAGACTGACCAGGGGGCGCGGCTACCTCGACGCCGGCGTCCGCTTCGACTACGGCGAGAACCTGCGCCTGAAGATCCTGTTCCGCGACCTTTCCGGCAACTACCTGCCCGAGAAGGGCGTGGCGCGCACCGTCGAGATATTCTGGCTCGACTACTTCTGATCACGGGGGACGACATGCCGCCGCACGACACGAAGATCCTCGATTTCGAGCGCCCCCTGGCCGATCTCGAAAAGCGGATCGCCGATCTCGAACGGGACGGGTACGACGCCGGCTCCGACGAGCTGCGGCGCCTCCGCGCCCGGCTCGCCGCGCTCGAGAAGAAGATCTTCGGCGATCTCTCTCCGTGGGAGCAGGTGCTGCTCGCCCGGCACCCGCTCCGTCCCACGACCCGGGGGATGATCGCGATGATCTGCGACGAGTTCCGCGAGCTGCACGGCGACCGCCTCTTCGGCGACGACGCCGCCGTCATCGCCGGTCTTTCCAGGATCGGCGATCGGCGTGTCGTCGTCGTCGGCCATGAGAAGGGGCGGGGGACGCGCGACCGGCTGAAGCGGAACTTCGGCATGGCGAGCCCCGAGGGGTTCCGCAAGGCCCTCCGCGTGATGCGCATGGCCGAGAAGTTCGGACTGCCCATCCTCTCGATCGTCGACACGCCCGGCGCCTATCCGGGCGTCGGCGCCGAGGAGCGCGGGCAGCCGCGCGCGATTGCCGACAACCTCGAGAGCCTCTTCGGCATCCGGACGCCGATCGTCGTCGTCATACTCGGCGAGGGAGGGAGCGGGGGAGCGCTGGCCCTGGCGATCGGCGACCGCATCCTGATGCTCGAGCACGCGATCTACTCGGTCATCTCCCCGGAGGGGTGCGCGGCGATCCTCTGGAAGAGCCGCGAGAAGGCTCCCGAGGCCGCCGCGTCGCTGCGCCTGACCTCGCGAGACTGTTTCGATCTCGGCGTCGTCGACCGGATCATCGGGGAGGCACACGGCGCGGCGCACCGCGATCCGGAGGCGACAGCCGCGGCCGTCCGCGGGGCGGTCCTCGAGGAGTTCGACCTCCTCGACGAGCTGCCCCCCGGCGCCCTGCTCAGGAGCCGCGAGGAGAAGTTCGATTCGATGGGTTCCTTCGAGGCGGAATAGGGCGGGGCGGCGGGCGGCGAGGGCTTTTGCCTTGACCGGCGCTCGCCGGTTCGCGTATACTTACGGTGCCAGCTTGGACAAGGTGAATACAGCGAAAAGGGGTCCCTGACGGGAGCGGTCTTCGTATGCCCGATCGGTCAGGGATTTTTCTGTAGGGGGAGGAGCGAGAATGGACAAGGAACTGCTCGATATCCTGGCCTGCCCGAAGTGCAAGGAGAAGGTCTCCCTGGACGCCGGTGGCGCCTGGCTCGTCTGCGAGGCGTGCCGGTTGCGCTATCCCGTCGAGGAGGATATTCCCATCATGCTCGTCGATCGGGCCGAGCCGCTCGACGGCTGAACGTCCTTTTCCAAAAGAGGTGACTGAGCGTGTGCGTGTTCACCCATGTCGCAGCCGGGGCCCTGGCGGGGGCGCTCGTGCCGTGGGCCTGGTTGGCCCCGGTCGCCGGGCTGGGAAGCCACGTCGCGCTCGACGTCGTGCCGCACTACGACCTCAGGAGCATGACGCTCGAGATCCTGCTCGCCGTCGGGGTCTTCGCCGTGATGCTGTTTCTCGGCCTCCGCAGCCCGGCGATCGTCCTCGGCGCGATCTTCGGCGCGGCTCCCGACATGGAGAACATGTTGTGGAAGCTCGGGAAGATCGACGAAAGCAGGAAGATCTTTCCCGGTCACACGGGTCGTATCGGGCACGGCCGGCCGGCGGGGCCGTCCTCGCTCGTGCTGCAGGCCGTCGGCACGGTCGCCGTCGTCGCGATCCTCGCGGGGGGTATCCTTTGAGACGTTTCCTTTTCGCGGTCCTGCTGATCCTGGCCTCGCGCCCGGTCTCCGCCGACGGTTGCCGCGTCCTGTCGTGGGACGCGGGAAGCGTGACGGTGGAGCTGACCTCCCCGGCGCCGACGATCGGTCCAGGCGGAGCGGAGGGAAGCGTCGTTTTACTCGACGGCTTCACCGCACGGATGATCGAGGGGCGTTTCCTCCTTCCGCAACGACTGCTTCTCTTCGAGGTGCCAGCCGAGGACGGCCTGCGCATCGAAACGATCGACGCCGACGTCGTTCCCCTCGACGGTCCGCCGCCCCGGGTATTCCGGCGGCGGGACGCGGGCGGGACGGCGCCGGCGGCGCAGGCCGGAAACGACGCGTTCGTCTCCCTCGAGACGACCGGCCGCTACCGTACCCGGCCCATGACCGTCCTCTCCTGGATGCCGGTCGTATGGGACGCAGAGGCGGCCGGCTACCGACACGCCGTCCGGATCGTGGCGCGCCTCTCATTCCCACCGGCGAGCGCAGGGGAGGGGAAAAGCGTTCCGCGTCCGCGGGACGCGGCGATCGTGAACGCCGCCCAGGCGGCCGGCTGGCGCGACGAGCCGCGCCGGACGCTCGCCGCGCCGGGCGATCCCTTCTCCTTCGCGCGGACAGACAACTGGATCAGGCTCCGCGTGAGCGAACCGGGCCTCTACATCGTCACCTACAACGCCCTGCTCGCCGCGGGGATCGACCCGCGCCAGATCGACGCCTCGACGATCCGGCTCTTCTCCGCGGGCCCGCTGCAGCAGCCCCGCCTGACCGGCCTGGACGGGAGCGACCGCCCCGGCTGGGACCTGACCGAGCACCGGATCCGCGTCAAGGGATCCTCCTTCTGGGAGGGGGACTCGATCCTCTTCTGGGCGGTCGGCGCCTCGGGCTGGAAAGACTACCTCGATCCCGCCGCCGACGCCATGGAGCGGTACGAGCACGCCTACGAGACGCGGAACGTCTACTGGCTCGCCTGGGGCGGCTCATTCCCCGGCGAACCGAGGCGGATGGAGAGCCGATCCGTCTCCCCGACGGGAGGCGGAACCGACATCGACCGGTACGTCGAGCGGATCCACGTCGAGACGGATCTCCTCTACTCGCCGATGGAGACGGATGACCGCTGGTACTGGCAGCTTCTGGCGAAGGACGGCACCTCGCTCTTCAACAGCACCTTCGTTCTGAGCGATCCCGCCGACGCCAACGGCACGCTCCGCACCGTGCGTTACGGTCCCTACACCTTCTCGAATCTCGGCGACGCCGTCTGCAGCGTCAACCTCCAGACGGCCGGCACGCTCAGGTGGCAAATCGACGACGTCACCTACAAGCCCGTCCCGGACACGCTCACGGCGGCCCTGACCAACCTCCGCGCCGGCGGCAACGTGTTC
Organism: Candidatus Krumholzibacteriota bacterium; assembly: GCA_016931295.1. Lineage (NCBI taxonomy): Bacteria > Candidatus Krumholzibacteriota > Candidatus Krumholzibacteriota bacterium. Next base: position 13,983 of record JAFGEZ010000050.1, on the reverse strand, counting down.
ACCATCTCGAAGCAGATCCCGGACGCGATGTACGTGCTGTGGTACGACATCCACTACAACCGTCTGCTCCGCGCGGCCTCCGGCCGGCTCGACTTCATCGCCCCGGCCGGAAGCGGCACGGGACGGTTCCATCTCGACGGCTTCGGATCGGAGCGGCCGCTGCTCGTCGACGTGAGCGATCATCGCTCCCCCGCCATGCTGGACGGCTGGACGCATGAGGGCGGCAAGGTCCTCTTCGAGGATCCGCTCGGCACGGTTCCCGCGCATTACGCGGCGGCGACCGCCGCGGCCCTGCGCCGGCCGGTCATCGAGGTGGCGGGAACCCCGTTCGCGCCCATCCCCTCGCTCCGGGACGAGGGGGACGGACCGCACATGGTCATCGTCTACAACGGGCGCTTCCGCGCGGCCGCCGAGATCCTCAGGGCGCACCGGGCCTCCACGCTTCCCGGCGTCGCCGCGCCGCGCGTGCGCGCCGTCGACGTCCAGCACGTCTACGACAACTTCTCCGGCGGGCTCAAGGATCCGCTCGCCGTCCGGAACTACATGAAATTCCTCTACGACGCGTACCGCGAGGGGGACGAGCCGGTCGTCCGTTTCCTCCTCATCGTCGGCAACGGCACCTACGATCCGAAAAATCATCTCGGTCGCGGCAACGACCTCGTCCCCTTCTACGTCAACACGGGCTACGCGGGGGAGAGCGAGGCGATCGAGGAGGACGATTATCTCGTCAAGCTCGACGACGGCGTCGATCTCTTCGCCGACCTCGGCGTCGGGCGCCTCACCTGCCTCGAAGAAGGCGAGGCGCGGCGCTGGGCCATGCGGATCGTCGACTACGAGGCGAACGGGGAGACGGGCCCCTGGCGCAACCGCGTGGTGCTCGTCGCCGACGACGAGTACTCGACCAATCCCTGGGACAACGATTTCTATTTCATGAACGACGCGGAGGTTCTCGCCGACCGCGAGGTGGGTGTTTTCCCGCGTTTCGTCGACTTCAGCAAGATCTATCTCCATCACTACCCGTTCGACGGCGACATCAAGCCGGCGGCGACGAGCGACCTGCTCGGGCGGTGGAACGAGGGAGCGCTGATCATCAACTTCGCCGGCCACGGCTCGTACCTCCAGATGACCGACGAGCGTGTGATGCTCAAGAGCGACGTCTTCTCGCTCACCAACGGGGCGCGCCGCCCCCTGTACCTCGCCTTCTCCTGCTCGGTCGGGGACCTCGATTCCCCCTACCACCGGAGCATGGCGCAGGAGATGGTTTCCTTCGACGCGGGGGGGGCGATCGGGACGATCGCCGGCGTCGCGCCCACCTACGGAAACTGCAACTCCGCGCTCAACTTCGCCTTCCACGGGATGCTCTTCCCGGAGCGCGACACGACGGCGGTCCTGCCCGTGGGCACGGCGCTGCAACTCGCCAAGATGTCGACGAGCGTTCTCGCCTATCCGGCCAACAACGCGAAATACGAGCTCCTCGGCGATCCCGCCATGACGCTGGCCCTGCCGCGGCGGGTCGTCGCCCTCGACGTCGCCGCCGTCGATACGATGGAGACGGGAAGGCGCTACCGCGTCCAGGGAGCGGTCACCGACGGCGGGGCGGTGCTCGGCTCGTGGAACGGCGAGGTCGACATCGTCGTCCAGGAGGCCGAGGAGCGGATCGACCGGATCGTCGAGCGCAAGGGGATCATGTATCCCGTCAAGTACGACCTTCCCGGCGGCGAATTCTTCCACGGCTCGGTCGACGTCGAAAACGGCCGGTTCGCCGTGGAGTACACCGTCCCGATCCGGTGTCGTACCGGTTCCTGCGCCCGCGTCCGCGCGTACACGGTCGGCGACGGGTCGGACGCCGCGGGCGCGGCGGACACGCTCGACATCGTCACGGCCGCGTCGCCCCCGGTCAACGAGTCGCCGCCGTCGCTCAGGATGTTCTTCGCCGGACAGGCCGACAAGGTGAAGCAGGGGGCGCTCCTCGTCGCCGATATCGAGGACGGGGACGGGATCGCCACGCTCGGCGTCGACCCGCAGAGCTCGATCCTGCTCGAGTTCGACCGGGACGGCTTTCCGATCTACGTCACGGAATATTTCTCGTACGATCACGGCTCGTCGACCGCCGGCAGCGTGGAGTACCCGCTCGGCCCGGGCTTCGAACCCGGACCGCATTCTGTGGTCATGCGCGCATTCGACAATCTCGGAGCGGCGGCGAGCGACACCCTCGACTTCGAGATCGTCGAGGAGGGCATCTACGCCGTGACCGACGTCTTCAATTTCCCGAATCCGTTCACCGACGGCACGAACTTCGTCTTCCAGCTGAGCAGCGCCGCTGACGTGCGGCTCGTCGTCTACACGCTGTCGGGCGTGAGCATCTGGGAGCGGCGGGAGACCGCCGGGGAGGGGTTCAACGGCATCTACTGGGACGGACGGGACGCCGCGGGCGACCGCCCGGCCAACGGAACGTATCTGTATCTGCTCGAGGTGGCCTTCAGGGATTCGTTCAACAGGACGGAGACCGTGACGGGGAAGGTGGTACTGTTGAGGTAACCAGTTGTCGCGAAGAGGGATGACGCGTCCTTCGAGCCTCGGTCCGCGTGTGTAAACCGCTTGACCGGACGCGGCACAGATTATTATCATTCATGTAGATACCGTATCTTCAGAGGAAGGGAATCATGGTGAAGACGTTGAGATTCGCAATCGCATCGTTGATCCTGCTCACCCTGTCGGCGACCGCCGCGTTCGCGCAGGGCGAAGCCGGCGCAAGCAGCCTGATCATCCCGCCGAGCGCCCGCGCGAACGGGATGGGTCAGAGCTTCGTGGCCATCGCCGACGACGCGACCGCGATCTGGTGGAACCCCGCCGGGATCGCCTTCGTCGACAGAGCGGTCGATCTCATGCACACGCAGCTCGTTCCCGACCTCGCCTCCGACGTGTTCTTCGACTACATCGGCGGCGTGTACAGTCTCGAAGGGATCGGGACGATCGGCGCCGCCCTCCTCTACCTGACCTACGGCGACTACGAAGTGACGCGGCTCGACCCGAACCCGGTGGGCACCGCCTCGGCCTGGGAGGTCGCTCCGACCTTGAGCGGCGCGGTGAAGATCTTCGACACGATCGGGATCGGCATGAACGTGAAGTACGTCTATGTCTCGCTCGCCCCCGACTGGGCGACCATTGAGGGGCAGGAGGGGAAGGGACACTCGGTCGCCATCGACTTCGGCGCCCTGTGGAAGATCCCCGATTTCAGCGTCGGCGGCTTCATGGTGCGGAACCTGAACCTGGGATTCGCCGTCACGAATCTCGGTCCCTCGATCACCTACGTGGATAGCGACCAGGCGGCCGATCTGCCCCGGAACATGCGGCTCGGATTCGCCTACACGCCCGTCGCCAACGAGTTCGGCACGTTGACCGTCGCGGCCGACTACAACCGGCCGATGGTCGAGTTCGAACGGTCGAGCACCTATCACGCCGGCGCCGAGTTCGTCTACGCGCAGCTCTTCGCAGCGCGCGGCGGGTACATCCACGACAAGGACGGCGACATCAAGGACGCGACCTACGGGCTCGGATTCATCCTCAACAAGCGGGTGCGTTTCGACTGGTCGACCGTTCCGCAGTCGTCCGACCTGGGCAGGGTGCATCGCTGGTCGCTCGGAGTCACGTTCTGACCCCCTGGGAAAGGCTACAGCCGATCGTGGCAGCGATCCGTTTCAAAAGGACAGCCGCCGCCGGCCTGGTCGTGTCGGTCGCATTGCTCGCGGCGGCGGGAACGGCCTCGGCCGGAGAGCCGGAGGCGCGGGTGCTGAGACGGACGGCGAGCGGCCATCTCGTTCCGACGGGGCGAACGGCCACCCGGCCGACGAAGCCGAACTGGCGCCGCGTCCTCGTCGAGGGCGACCGGCTCTCGCGCGGACCGCTCCCGCGCCCCTTCGGCGAGCGGCCCCTTCTCGGCGCGGCCGCCGCGGCAACCGGGGGGACGGTCCGGGCGATCCTCATCCGCGTCGATTTCCTCACCGACCGCCTCGACCAGCTCTCCTCGCTGTCGACGGGCGGCGGCTTCGATCTCGCGGCGGGCGGAACGAGCCTCGTCGATCCGACGCCGCACGACCGCGCCTACTTCGACGCGCACATGGAGGCGCTCGCCACCTACTACCGGCTGCAGTCCTGCGGGGCGGTCGAGATCGAGTGGATCGTCTGGCCGCCGGAGAACGACGCCGCCTGCCACCTCGGGGACATCGCGGACTACGGACCGGGTGAGGGGGGCGACTGGAAGACGGAGAGCCTCGTCTGCTTCTTCCGCGACGCGGTCACCGCCTGCGACGCCGACCTCGCCTCTCGCGGCTATCCCGAGCGGATCGGCGACTTCGACGCGATCGTCGTCGCGCACGCCGGGCCGAACCTGCAGACCGACGTGAACTACGACACGCCGAACGACATACCCTCCTTCTACGCGCGTCTCGGCGACGAGGACATCTTCACCGTCGATGGCGGCGCGACGACGGTCCGCTACGGCTCGGTCATTCCCGAAACGGCGAACCAGGACGGCTATCTCAGCGGGATCGCGGCCGTGCTCGCCCACGAGTTCGGCCACCAGCTCGGGCTGCCCGACCTCTACAACGTCCAGACGAACGCCCCGACCGTCGGCATCTGGGACAACATGGACAGCGGCGGGATGCTGGGCGTCTACGTCTGCGACGAGACGGGGGAGAACTGCGCCTACGCCGAGGGCCTCGTCCCCGGCGGCCTCTCCGCGTGGTCGCGCACGTATCTCGGCTGGACGACGGTCGACACCGTCGCGACCTTCGCCGAGGGGATCGCCCTGACGGCGGTCGAGCGTTGTCCGGCGCGGGTCGTCCGCGTGGAGGCGGGGGAGGACGAATACTTCCTCGTGGAAAACCGGGCGGCCGAGACGGACGGCCTGCCCACCTATTTCGTCGCGGACGGGGAGACGGGTGTCATCCTCGGAACGGGCAACTGCCTGAACTGCGACGATCCTGGGGCGGAGATACTCGAGTGGGAGCTGGTCAACGGCTACGACATCCTTTTGCCGACCGAGTCGGACTACCCCGGGCCGGACGGGGGGCCCGGACTGCTCGTCTGGCACGTCGACGACCGCCTGATCGCCGAGCGGTGGGAGACCAACACGGTCAACACCCTCTACCCGTACGGCGTGAGCCTCGTCGAGGCGAACGGCGTCGTCGATCTCGGCGATCCCTACTCGTGGTTCGGTCTCGGCTGGTTCGACGACGCCTTCTACGAGGGGAACGCGACGGCGATGGGCGATTCGATCCTGCCCCCCTCGTGGAGCAACCTCCTCGTGCCGAGCGGCGTCTTCCTCGAGAACGTCTCGGCCCGCGACACGCTGATGACCTTCGATGTCGGCGTGCCGGCGCTGCGACGCGTCGATCGCATCCTGCCGTCGGGAAGGTTCTCTCCCGCGGCCGACGGCGTGCTCCTCGTTCCCGGCGGTGAGGCCCTGCTGCTCGACGAGGCGGGAGACCTCCGGATCGCCGGGCTGGACGAGCCGGTTTTCTCCCTCGGCGCCGGCGCGAACGGGCCGATCGCGTGGATCGACGATCCCGATGCGGACGGCGGCGTGATCCTCGCCGGAACGGCCGGCGGCGACCTGTGGCTCGTCGACGACCGGGATTTCGATCCCCTCGCCGGCTGGCCGGTTTCCTCCGGCGTCGCACTCGCCGCGCCGCCGGTGCTCGTGTCGACCGCCGCCGGCATCGTCGCGGCGGTGACCACCGCCGACGGCGTGCTCCACTGTCTCGACGCGGGCGGCGGCGAGATCGCCGGATCGCCGATCGATCTGGGCGGCTTCGGCACGAGGCCCGTCGGCAACATCGCGGCGGCGGTCGATTCCCTCGGCCGCACGGACGCGCTCTTCGTCCTCGCCGCCGACGAGGCGAACACGTGGGTCGGCCGCTGGGAGATCGTCGTGGAATCGGTCGGCGGCGCCTCGACGCCCCGTCTCGACGGCGCCGGGGACGGCTCGTACGGGTATCCCGTCCCCCTGAGCCGAACGGAGGTCGAGGGAGAGGTCGCCCTCGTCGGCGGCGACGTCGACCCCGCGGCGCCGGGAGCCGAGATCTGGGTTGTCGCGATGACGACGGGACGACTCTTTCTCCTCGGCCGCGACGGCATCCTCGCCTCGCGGGACCGCGAGAAGCGCATCGCCGCCCGGCCGGCACTCCACGACCTCGACGGCGACGGCTGGCTCGACCTGGTCTACCCCGACGGGCGCGATCTCTGCGCAGTCACGGCCTCCGGCGCCAACCTCACCGGCTGGCCCCGGCGTCCCGCCGACGAATACTACGTGCGCGGCGACGAGACGATCGTGACGTCTCCCGTCGTGCTGGCGACGGCGCACGGCCCGATCGTCGCCGCGGGGAGCGAACTCGGTGCGCTCTATCTCTTCGACGGCGCCGGCCGGCTTCTCCGCGGCTGGCCGCGACGGATCGCGGCCAGCTTCCCGAACGGCGTCGATCTCGTGCCGGACGCCGGCGGCGAGACGCTCGTCGCCGCGCTCGACCTGCGCGACCGCGCCGCGGCCGAACCGGCCTTCCCGGCGATGACGGGCGGGTGCAGCTTCCGCTGGCGGGCGCTTCCCGCCGTCGCACTGTCCGGGTCATGGACGGGGGCGTGGGGCGGGCCGCAACGGACGGCCTTCGCCCAACCCTCCGCCGGTGGCGCCGCGGGCGCCGACGAGTGGCTCGCGCTCGATCGGACCCTCGTCGTCTATCCCAATCCATCGACGGGCGAGGCCGTACGGTTCCACTTCCCGGCGCCGGCGACGGGCGAGGCGCGGCTCGAGATCATGACGCTCACCGGCGAACTCGTGTTCGGCCTCTCGCGCGTCGTGGGGGGCGGAGAGGCGGAATTCGTCGTCGATCTCTCCGGCAAGGCGTCGGGCGTGTATCTCTGCCGGCTCGTCGTGACGGCCGGCGGGCGCCGGACGCAGGCGACGAGGACCTTCGCGATCGTACACTGAGGGCAACGGAAAGGAACGGATGAAGACACGAATTGCGGTTGCGCTTCTCACCCTGGCTTTGGGCGCGTCCCCGGTTCTCGCCGGACGTGTCGCCACGAAATCGGTTTTCGAGACGGAGCGCGGCACGCGCGGCATCGAGACCCGGCTCGCGGGCGAGGCGCTTCGTATGGGCGGCACGCGGCTCGCGTCGCCCGAGGTGTCCATCACCGAGCTGAACATGCGGCGCAATCCCGCCGTTCCCTCGGGGGGATCAACGCGCCGGCGCGTCGCGATCTCGGTCCTCGCCTCGGCCGTCCTTCCCGGTCTCGGGGAACTCTACCTCTACCTCGACTCGCGCGACCCGTGGACGCTGGCCCGCGTGCCCCTCTTCATGGCATTCGACGCGTACAACTGGTACATGTACCGGGACAACCACGACACGGGCAAGGACATCAAGCGCGAGTACATGGCGTTCGCCGACGCCCACTGGAGCGAGGCGCGCTTCCTCGAGCAGCATCCCTGCTGCGTCGGCTACGGGGGATGCGAGAGCTGGGAGTGGTACAACGAGTGGTGCTCCGACCAGGGATCGGACTACTTCCTCTACATGCCGAAGAGCCAGGACGTCGAGGAGTACTACGAGAACCTCGGCAAGTACGACCCGTTCGTCTACGGGTGGGACGACTGGGCGACGTGGTCGGTCGAGCAGCCGGGGAACTTCTGGACGCCCAACCGGACCCGGTACGTCTCCCTGAGGCAGGAGAGCAACAAGTACCTGGGCAGGGCCGACGACAATATCATGTACCTGATCGTGAACCGCGTCGTCTCGATGGTCGACGCTGGATGGATCGCCTACCGGATGGGATCCGGCGGACCGGTCGAGCGCGCCGGGTGGGATCTCGATCTCGATCCCGGCCCGGAGAAGACCGCCGTCTCGCTCGTCTACCGATTCTAGGGAGAGAGGCCGTGAAACAGACCCTCATCGCGTGCATGCTGGTGTTCTTCGCCGTCGACGCCGCCGCGGCGCCGGGCGTCCGAAGCGTTTTCGACAGCGCCCCCGCGGGCGCCCCGGCCCTCGTCATCGCATCGGAATCCCCTCCGGGCGTCGGCGTCGCCGCGGACGCGCTCGCCGAATGGAGCGCCGCCGGCGACGCGGTGACCGGGGCGTATTCGCCGGCGAAGATCGGGCTCGCCTCGTTCCTGCTCCCCGGCCTCGGCCAGCAGCGCCTCGGGCACACCGTCCGATCGCGCGTCTACTTCGCGCTCGAGGGGGCGGCCTGGGTCGCGATCGGCTCCTTCCTCTGGCAGGGCTACGCCCGCGAGGAGGCATACCGGGACTACGCGGTCGCCTTCGCCAACATCGCCTCCGCCGACCTGGACGACGACTACTACAAGATGATCGCCGGCTACCGGAGCAGCGACGGCCCGGGCGGATACAACGAGTACATCCGCCGGGAGGCGCGGGATCTCTATCCCACGGACGCCGAGGCGATGGAGAACTACTACGAGGCGAACGCGATCGTCGGCGACCAGAGCTGGCGCTGGGAGAACGAGACGGCGTTCGACCGCTACCGCGACCTGCGCGACGGCAGCCGTTCCTCGTACCGCCGGGCTCTCTACGCAGGCGTCTTCGCCGCGATGCTGCGCGTCGTCTCGACGGTCGATGCCGTGCGCCTCGCGCAGGGCGCGAACGCGGAGCCCGCCCTCTCGCTCGAGCTCGATCATCGAGGGGGGCTCTTCATGCTCGCCTGTCGACGATCGTTCTGATTTCTTCTGACCCCGGCGGAGGGATGTGTCGCATGGGTGCGTGCTTCCGCATCGCGCTCCTCGCGGCGGCGCTCGCCGCCGCCTCGCCGGCCGTCGCCGCAGGCGCGGGGGGCTACGCCGAAACGGGCCGTTCCATCGGCTCGGGGATCCTTCGCGAGGCGCTCGCCCTCGCCGTCGACGAGCGGGGCCATCTCTTCGCCGCCGACGCGATGACCGGAAAGGTCTTCCGGTTCGACACGGCCGGCGCCGTCGTCGAGTTCGAGCGCCCCGCCGGCTCGTCGGCCGCGTTCCCGATCGACATCGCCGCCTTCGGCCCCTTCGTCTACGTCCTCGACTACGACGCGGCCCGCGTGCTCCGGTACGATTACAAGGGGGCCTACCTCGACGTCCTCCTCACCTTCGATCCCGACCGTCACCGCCCGGTCTCGATCGACGAGGGCGGGGGAGGGCGGCTCGTGACCACCGACATCGAGATGCATGACGTCACGGTCTGGTCGCCCCTGCTCGACGTCGAGCTCTCCTTCGGCGAGTACGGCTGGGTGCCGGGGCGTTTCGACCGTCCCGTTGGCGCCGTTCTTCTCGACGACGGCGGCATCGCCGTTCTCGACGCCGGCAACCGGCGGGTCCAGCTCTTTTCGCCTGCGGGCGGCTGGACGGCCACGGTCGTGCCCGCGGGGGGGGGATTCGTCTCCCCGCGGTCGATCGCCGCCGGGCCGGGGGGCGAGCTCTTCGTCGCCGACCCGGGGGCCGGCGCGGTCTTCTTGTTCGACGGCGACGGCCTGGCCGCCGGTCGCATCGACAGCTGGAACGGAACGCCGATCGAGCCGGCCGCCGCGGCGACTGGCCGGCGCGGGAGGCTCTACGTCTCCGACCTGGCCTCGCGATCGATCCTCGTATACCGCCGCACCTCTTCCCGGTAGCACGTCATGCGTCTTCCACGCACATCCGCCGCCGCGATCCTCCTCGTCATCTGCGCGGCGGCGACGGCGAGGGCGGGGGGCACGTGGCGGCGCGACATCGACCCGGAGCGCGACCTCCCCCTTCGCCGCGAGATCGTCGTCGGTCCCGGGGGGCGCGTCGATCTCGGCGCGGCGTTCATCGTGCCGGGGAGCGATTCCCTCGTCCTCGACGGGCGAACGCTCGTCCGGGGCGAGGAGTACCGCATCAACCACCTCCGCGGCACGGTGATCCTCGTCGAACCGGTGGAGGCGGGAGGGAGGCTGACGGCCTGGTTCTCGCGGTATCCCTTCCCGTACGGGCCGGTGTTCGCCGCGCGGTTCCCGTCGGGGGAGACGGGGATCCCGGCGCGGGCGGTGACCCTCGCCGCGACGGCGCCGGAACGCGAGACCTCGCGCCACCGCCTCCGGGTCTCCGGAAGCAAGACGGTCGGCTTCGACGTCGGTTCGGGGAAGGGGCTCGGGATCGACCAGAGCCTTCGCGTCTCGGTCTCGGGACGGATCGCGAAGGATCTCGAGGTCGAGGCGTTCCTCACCGACGACGATCTCCCCGTCCAGCCCGAGGGTAACACCGAGGAGCTCAAGCACCTCGACCGGGTGACGATCGCCGTCCGGAGCCGGCACGCCACCGTCAGGCTCGGCGACTTCACCGACGGGCTCGACTGGTCTCGCTTCTCCTCGTACGACCGGGAGCTGCGCGGGGCGCACGCCGTCGTCGCCGCGGAGGCCGCGAGCGTCTACGCCGGCGGCGGGATCACGAAGGGCCGTTTCGAGACGACGAGCTTCCGGGGCCGCGAGGGGGTACAGGGACCCTACGAGCTGCTCTCGGCCCGTCGCTTCAACGGCGTGATCATCCTCCCCGGCACCGAGCGTGTCTGGCTCGACGGCCGGGAGCTCCGCCGGGGGAGCGAGAACGACTACACGATCGACTACAACCGCGGCACGGTCACCTTCACCGAGAAGGTGACGGTCACCGCCGACGCGGAGATCGTCATCGACTACCAGACCGGCGAGGACGAGTACGAGCGGACGACGATCACCGCCGGCGCCGCGGCGGCGACGCGGGATTCCTCCCTCGTCCTGCGCGCGGCCCTCTTCCGCGAGTCGGACGACGGGGAGAAGCCCGTGCGCGGCGGGCTCGACGACGACGAGCGCGCCGTGCTCGCCGCGGCGGGGGACGACGAGACGCTCGCCGTCGCCGACGGCGTGACGCCGGTCGAGCCGGGCACGGGCGACTACGTGCTTTTGCCCGCGGACTCGCTGCCGTCCCGTTACGTCTGGATTGGGACGGGCGGGGACGTCCGCCTCGCCTTCTACGAGGTGGCCGCGGGTGAGGGCGATTACCGGACGGACGGGTTCACCCCGCGCGGCGAGATCCGGTACGCGTGGGCGGGCGCGGGGGAGGGCAACTACCGGATCGGGCGTCCGTTGCCCCTGCCCGAACGCCGCGAGGTCGTCGTCATCGGCGCGTCCGCGAGGCGCGGGCGTCTCTTCGCCGGCATCGAGGGCGACGTGAGCCGCCGCGACCGGAATATCCTCTCCTCTCTCGGCGACGAGGACAATACGGGGGGGGCCCTCTTCGCCGAGGGGGGGATCAGCCGGGCGCCCCTGGGGCCGGGACGCCTGACGCTGCGAGGCGAGTTCTCATCCCTCGAGTCGCGGTTCGTCTCCCCCGACAAGCCGCGCGAGGGGTACTTCTACCGTCTCTGGAATCTCGAGGACGCGCCCCTCGCCGGACGCGAGCGGATCGGCGGCGGATTCGTCCGGTACGAGGGGATCCGCGACTGGCTTCTCGCGGGAAGCTGGCAGCGGCTGTCCCGTGAGGGGGGGCTGACCGCGCGCCGCGCGGACGCGGAGGTGTCGGCGGGGAAGGCGCGGGAGAGGGGATTCCGCCTCCTCTTCCACGATTCGCGCACGGGCGGCGGGCGGGATCGCCGTTTCGCGTCGGGGGAGGGCGCGCTCGGTTTCGGGTGGATCGTGCCCCGCATCGCCGTCGAGAGCGAGCGCTACCGCGCGTTCTCCGTGTCCGTCCCCGACACGGGGCGATTCTACGTCGAGGGAGTCGTCGCCGTCGCCGCGCGGGGCGCCGGGCCCTTCAGGGGCGAGCTCTCCTGGACGCGCCGCGTCACCGACGGGCTCGAGGAGGAGGAAACCGGCTGGTTCCGCGACCGCGAGAACGACGATATCCGTTTCGACGGCGGATGGAGCGCGGGACGCCGCATCGTCGACCTCACCGTGTCGAGGCGCCGGACGCGCGCCGAGCGATCGGGGGCGGAGAGCTGGAACGACCTCGCGCGCGTCCGCTGGCGGGACGCGTGGACGGCCGCCGGCCTGGTGAGCGACATCGGGTACCGCATCACCTCGGGTGAGGAACGCCGGATCGAGAAGGCCGTCGTCTTCGTCGGCGAGAACCAGGGGGACTACGACGTCGAGGGGCGCGAGGTCGGGCAGAAGCGCGGCGACTACATGGTCCTCTACCTTCCCGGCGAGGGGCGGGAAGCGGTGCGCTCGGTGGAGTTCACCTGGCGGACGAGCATCGGCTCCGGCGTGCGCGGCCTGCGGGGCGCCGGTGCGGGCGAGGGATTCGTGGCCCGCATCCGCCGGAACGTCTCGCTCGACGCCGTTCTCTCGGTGCTCGAGCGGTCTCGGACAGACGATCTCCGCGGGCTCTACCTCCTGTCGCCGGAGACCCTGCAGCGAGACGACGCCACCCTCTACGGCTCCGTCCGGCTCCGGCAGGAGTGGAGCTTTCTCGACGGCGTGAAGAGGTGGAACCTCAAGCTGTTGTGGACGCGCGAGGACGAGGAGGACAACCGGACCGAGGGGGTCAACGCCGAGCGGTTCCTGCGCGACGTCCGTCTCCGGGTCGAGACGGTGCCGCGCCCCGCCTTCACCGTCGGCGCCGACATCGCGACGAAGCTCAGCGAGCGTTCCTCGCCCGCGGCGGGCGACGGCGACTACCGGGTCGAGAGCCTCCTCGCCTCGTCGACGGCGTCGTGGATGGCGCGTCCCTCGACGAGGCTCTCGATGGAGCTGGGCTGGGAACGCCGCCGCGACGAGGTCTCCCTCGCCGAGCAGGATTCGTGGAGCGGCGCCCCCTCCTTCAATGCGGTGATCGGGAGCCGGACGAGCCTGCAGGCGCTTTTGCGCTTCACCTGGACGGCGTCGGCGGCGGAAGCCGGCAAGCCGCTCTTCTTCCTCGAGGACGGGCTCCGGGAGGACTGGAACGTCATCGGCCAGTACCGGATCTCGCGCAACGTCTCTTTCGGCCTCAACTACAACGGGCGGCGGGAAAAGGATTACACGGGGGAGGTGAAGACGGTCCATGCGCTCAAGATGGAAAGCCGCGCTTACTTCTAGTCTCGTGCTCTTTCTCGCGGTCGCCGCGGAGGGCGAAACGATCCGCCGCGTCGAATGGCGCGGCGCGTCGGCGGTCTCCCCGGGCGAGATCGCCCGCCTGAACCCGATCGCGGCAGGGCGGCCCTTCTCGGACTCCCTCGTGGCCGCGGGGCTGCATCGGGCCGATTCCCTCTTCTTCGTCCGGGGATTCCTCTCCGTCCGCTACGACGTCGACACGCTCCGCGCCGGGTCCGGCGTCGACGTGACGATCGTCGTCCGCGAGGGGGCTCCGGCCGTCCTCGGCGAGCTGTCGCTCAGCGGGACGGGGGCGATCTCCCGCGAGGCGGCCCTCGCCGCCCTGGGACTGCGCGGGGGCGACCGGTTCGAGGCGTCTCTCCTCGGCGACGGGATGCGGCGATTGCTCTCGCGCTACACCGACGGGGGGTTCCCGTGGGCGCAGGTCTGGCTCACCGGATTCTCGCACGACGAGGAGCGGAACGCCGTCGACCTCTCCTTCTCCGTCTTCGAGGGGGAGCCCTCGACGGTGGCGGCCGTCCTCTTCGAGGGGATCGCGCGCACCGACACGGCCGTCGCCTTGCGCGTCTCGCGGCTCCGCGCCGGCGAGCCCTACCAGGAGGCGGCCGTCGCGTTGGCGCGGCGGCGGCTCATTTCCTCGAAACTCTTCGCCGGGGTCGGCGAGCCGGAGGTGCGGCGCCGGGGCGGGGGAGCGGTCGAGATCGCGCTGCCCGTCGTCGAGGTCGAGCGGGCCAACGCCTTCCAGGGCGCCTTCGGCTTCTCGCAGAAGGAGAACGGCGATTATCGCCTGAACGGCTCCGCGATGCTCGACCTTCGCAACATCGCCGGCACGGGGCGCGACGCGCAATTCGACTGGCTGAACGACGGCGAGGACTATTCGCGGATCGACATCGCCTACCTCGAGCCCTTCCTCTTCGGATCGCG
>JAFGEZ010000049.1 GCA_016931295.1 Candidatus Krumholzibacteriota bacterium | reverse complement strand
GTCGTCCCCGCGGACCCGAAGGAGTGGGTCGAGATCCTGCCGCAGGATCCGCTGTCGCCGCGGAGCTTCGGCCCGTCGCGCCGCGTCAAGCTCTGAGCTCCCCCGCCTGTGCGCGCACTTCATCCCCGTGCCGTGTTATTCACGGAGAAGGGAAAACCGGTTTTTTTTCGGAGCGAGCTTCCCCGAGGCGTCCACCTGAGGGTAGACAAGGACCATGATCCAGGAGGACCGCTTCCATGACCCGTCTCCAGCTCGAGACCTGGTCGGCGTTCTGCGAGGATCCGACCGAGACGACCTTCGAGAGGCTCTACGAGGAGTCGAGCGCCCTCGTCTACACCATGGCGCTCCGCATCCTCGGCGACGAGGAAGACGCGCGCGACGCGTTTCAGTCGACCTACTGTCGCCTCCTGCTGCTCGCCAGGCAGACGAGAGAATCCCGGCAGGTGGAAGATGCGGCGGCGCTCGTCTGCCGGCTCGCGGTGCGGGAGGCGGATGCGCTTCGCCAGAGGCGGCGGCGGCGATCGAGAAAGGAGGTCGCTGTGGACATCGAGCCGGTCGCGAAGGATCCGCGTCACTCCCCTGCGGATGATGCTCACCGCCGCGATGTGCGCCGGCGCGTGGCGGCGCTGGTGGCAGCTCTGCCCCGCAAGTACCGCGTGCCGATCTCGCTCCATTACTTCGATGGCCTCACACACCAGGAGATCGCCGCTGCGCTGGGAATTTCGCGCTCGACGGTCTCGGGCCGCATCTCCCGCGGGACGAGACGGCTCAGGCCGGCCCTGCTCCGGGCGGGACTGGGAGAGAGCGCGGCGGTCTTCGCCGCGATCGCGGTGCTGCGGCAGCTCGTCGCGCCTCCTTCCTGCTTCGCCGCTGCGGGTGTTTTCCGCGCGGCGACCGGAGCCGCGGCCGCCACCGGTGTAGCCTCGGCGGGCACGGCGGGGTACTCCTCGTCGCTCGCGACGTCCCTGACCTGGCTCGCCTCGGCGAAGGGGAAGATGCTGGCCGCTGGGATCATCGCCGCCGTCGCGATCGGAACGTGGACGTTCTTGCACCGCCCCGATGAACGAGGAATCGACCCGCCTCCCGACACGAGTGTCGCTGTCGTTCCCTCGAGCGGTGAAGCCGAGACGGCGGACGCCGCATCAAAGACACCCGCACGGGCCTCCGCCGTGCCGTCTACTTCCGGTGCGAGCGCGGACGGAACGTCGAAGCCGCCGCGAGATGCTCTGCCTGCCTCGGCTTCGCAGCCGAAAGGAACCGGCGCCGGCGCGGTGGCGACCGATGACGATGCGAGCCCTCCGAGCATCTTCGGCCGCGTCTTCCTCCGGGATACCGGTCAACCCGCCGCCGGGGCCATGGTCGTCCTGCTGCCCGACGGTCCCGCGGTGACGGCGGACGACGAGGGGACGTTCGAGTTCCGAGGGGCCGAGCCGGGGCGCGTCGCCGTCGGCGCTCGTTTAGGCGCGTACCTCTCCCACCTCAGTCCGCAGGACGTCGAGTTCGTGCCGCTTGGGGATGGACAGCGCCTGGGGCCGATCGACCTCGCCCTCGTCCGCGGCCTCGAGCTCTCGGGGCGAGCCGCCGACGAGGAGACGGGAAGACCGATCCCCGGGGCGAAGGTCTCGATCAGCCTGCCCGTGCTCGGAACGCTCGAGGCGGTGACGGATGCAGCCGGCCGCTACCGATTCGAGGGGCTTCCCGCGATGGAGACCCGTCTCGACGTGCGGGCGGAGGGCTACGCGTTCCGCCGCGTGCTCTACCGCCTCGCGATCGACGCATCCGGCGACTGTCCCCTCGATCTCGAGCCGGAAGGCATCGTCGAGATCCTCGCCGTCGATCCGGAAGGGACTCCGCTCGAGGGGGTGCGCGTCTCCTATTTCCTGGAGGAATCGTTCGCGGGCTGGGAGGATTCGCGCTCCACCGACGCCGACGGGCGGCTCGTTCTCCGCGGCGTCAGCGTGCGCCATCCGCCGCGGCTCGCGGCTTCGCTCGAGGGTTATGCCCTGCGTGAGCATGCGGTCCCGCGATTCGAGAGCGGCGACCGTCAAGCGCAGATCACTCTCGTCCTCCGTCCCGAAGAGCCCGCCGCCGAGCCGAACGAGGTCGCTGCCGTAGCTCTCGAGGGTGGCCACCGCGCCGAGATCATCGTGATCGACGAGGACGGGCATCCCCTGCGGGATGTGATGCTCTGCCCCTTCGTCGCCGGCCGGGAGGCTCACGAGTACCTCGAGATCCCCGGGCAGCCGCGAAGGGTGAGCCCGGCGCGCACCGACGCGCAAGGACGAGTGACGCTGGCGGACTTGCCCGCCGAGACGGTCTATGTCGACCTGTGGGCCTACCGCCGGACGGACATCCGCCACCTGGAGATCGCGCTCGACGCGGAGACCGAGATCGTGATGAAGCCGAGCGGCGCGATCCGCGGCCGCGTCATCGACGCAGACACCGACCAGCCGGTTTCCGACTTCGTCGTCAAGGTGAGCGGCGGGGGGGTCTCGGTGACGCGTTCTGGACCTGGTCAGAAGGTGTCCGACGACGAGGGGAGGTTCGTACTCGACGACCTCAACCAGGATCGGACGTTCGCTGTCACCATCGAGGCCAGCGGATACATGCCGCTCCGCCGGGAAAGCGTCGCGTCGCAGGCGCCGGACGATGAGCGCGT
>JAFGEZ010000048.1 GCA_016931295.1 Candidatus Krumholzibacteriota bacterium | reverse complement strand
CCGGCGACGTGGCCGATCTCGTCCTCAGGCTCGCGCGGCGGGCCCGCGAGGCGGGGCTCGACGGGATCGTCGCCTCGGTGCACGAGGCGGCGCGCGTGCGCGCCGAGGTTGGCGAGAACTTCACGATCGTCACGCCGGGGATCCGTCCCGCCGGCGCGGCGACGGGCGACCAGAAGCGGGTGGCCACGCCGCGGGCCGCGGCCGAGGCGGGGAGCGACTACCTCGTCGTGGGCCGGCCGATCTACCGGGCGCCCGATCCGGCGGCGGCGGCCGCCGCGATCCTGCGCGAACTGGACGGTGCACCGGAACGATGACCGGCACGACCTGGGCGATCGTGATCTTCCTCCTCGCGTACGCGGGGCTCGTCGTGCTGCACAGCGGGCGGTGGGCGGCCGTCTGGATCGCCGTCCTCGCCGGGCTTTTCCTCGACGAGTTCGGTCTCGCCGACCTCATCGGCGGTATCGACTGGAACGTGCTCGGGATCTTCGTCGGCTCGGTCGTCATGGCCGAGCTCTTCAGCTACTCAAGGCTTCCCGAGGCGATCGCCGACCAGCTCGGCAACCGCTCGCCGAACCTCACCGTCGCCTTCGTTCTCGTCATCGCCTTCGCCTCCCTCTTCTCGATCGTCATGGACAACGTCGTCACCGTCCTCGTCGTGGCGCCGATCGCCCTGCAGATGGCGCGCAAGGGGGGCGTCTCGCCGGTGCCGGTCATCGTGGGCGTCGCCATCTCCTCGAACCTCCAGGGGATGGCGATCCTGATCGGCGATTACCCGAGCATGATCGTGGCCTCCCGCCTCCGGATGAACTTCTGGGACTTCTTCTGGTTCAACCGGCTCGGCGAGGCGGGGATCTTCTGGCTCGTCCAGGTCGGCGCCGTCGTCGGTCTCCTCGTCCTCCTGTTCTTCGTGCGGGGACACCGCCAGCGGCCGCCGCGCATCCCGGTGGCGCCGGTCCGGTCGTGGTTCCCGCTGACGCTGATCATTCTGGCCGTGTTCCTGCTCTCCTTCGCGCCTCTCGCCGATCCGGGGTTCCGCTGGTACGGGGGAGTGTCCTGCATGCTCGTGGGGATCGGGGGGCTCGCCTGGTACCGCCGGCGCGAGCGGGAGCGGGGCACGTTGCGGCACCTGCTCAAGCGCCTCCACTGGGGCACCGTCCTGCTCCTCGCCGGCATCTTCGCCCTCGTCCGGATGCTCGGCGAGGCGGGGGTGATCGACGCGGCCGCCGACCGGCTCGCCGCCCTCGGGCACCTGAGCCCCTTCGCGCTCCTCATGATCGTCGTCTGGTTCTCGGTGGCCGTCTCGGCCTTCATCGACAACGTGCCCTACATCACGGCGGTCCTGCCCGTGGTCATCGGCGTCGCTGGCCGGGTGGCGCCGGCGGGCGGGCTCGATGCGGAGCGGTTCATGACGCTTCTCGCCTTCGGCGTGCTGATCGGCTCCTGCATGGGGGGCAACATCACCCCGATCGGCGCGGCGGCGAACATCGCGGCCACGAGCATCCTGCGGCGCGAGGGGCACCCGGTCTCCTTCGGCGGATTCGTCAGGATCGGCCTGCCATTCACCATCGCGGCGACGGCCGCGGCCTCGCTCGTCCTCTACCTCGTCTACGGCTGACCGTGCACCACACGGCAAGACGGCTCCGCCCCGCCCCCGCGCCACGGGAGAGGCCGCGCCCCGGCGCCGCCGGCCCCGGGGGGGATAGCCGTTGACCTCCTTGCGGAATTCGTCTAAAAGGTACACATCCGGTGGGCATTTCTGATATACTCGAACTCTTGAGCTTTCCCACGGGTCGCGCGGCGGCTCCGCCGCCTTCGGAAGGGGTACCATGCGAGTGCTGATCACGGGGATCACCGGGTTCGCGGGAAGCCACCTGGCCGATCTCTGCCTCGAGAATACCGACGTCGAGCTGTACGGGATCGTCCGCTGGCGGAGCCGCACGGAGAACATCGACCATATCTGGGACCGCCTCCGCCTTCTCGAGTGCGACCTGCGCGACGCCACATCGACGCGCGACGTCATCGAGCGGGTCCGCCCCGAGCGGATCTTCCACCTCGCCGCGCAGAGCTTCGTGCCGACCTCCTGGAAGGCGCCGTCGGAATCCCTCTCCACGAACATCATCGGCCAGCTCAACGTCTTCGAGGCGGTGCGCAAGCTCGGCATCGAATGCCGCATCCAGATCGCCTGCTCGAGCGAGGAGTACGGGATGGTCTATCCCGACGAGGTTCCCATAAAGGAGAGCAACCCCCTGCGGCCGCTGAGCCCCTACGGCGTGTCCAAGGTGGGGCAGGACATGCTCGGCTACCAGTACTTCATGAGCTACGGGATGGACGTCGTCCGCACGCGGGGCTTCAACCACACCGGCCCCCGCCGCGGCCCCGTCTTCGTGTGCAGCGATTTCGCGAAGCAGCTCGTCGACATCGAGAAGGGCCTGCGCCCCCCGGTGATGCGCGTCGGCAACCTCGACGCGAAGCGGGATTTCACCGACGTCCGCGACATGGTCCGCGGCTACTGGCTCGCGCTCGAGAAGGGGAAGCCGGGCGAGGTGTACAACATCTGCTCGGGCCGGAGCATGTCGATCGGGAACATGCTCGGGATGCTGATCGACATGAGCGGCCTCGAGGTGACGGTGGAGCGGGACCCGTCCCGGCTGCGCCCGAGCGACGTGGAGATCCTCGAGGGGGACAACTCGCGCTTCCACGAAGACACGGGATGGGAGCCGGAGATCCCGATCGAGAAGACCTTCGCCGACCTGCTCGAGTTCTGGCGGACCTGCCCGGCGACGGTGCAGCGGAGCGTGTGATCGATGAAGGCCCTCGTGACCGGCGCATGCGGATTCGTGGGGCGGTATCTCGTGGACGAACTCGTCTCGTTTAACTGGGACGTGGCGGCCACCGACATCCTCGACGCGCCGCCGCCCGCCGGCGTGACGATCCCGGGAGAGGGAACACGGACGCTGCCGCCGCCGGCCGCTTCAGGCGGGTCCTCGTACCGGCGATGCGATCTCACCGATCCCGTCTCCGCCGCCGCGCTCGTCGAGGAGACGTCGCCGGACGCGGTCTTCCATCTCGCGGCGCAGAGCTCGGCGGGCCGCTCCTTCGACGATCCGTTCGGGACGATCCGGACGAACCTCTTCGGCACCCTCGGCCTGCTCGAGGCGCTCCGGCGGTCGCCGCGGGGGCGGAAGACCGTCTTCCTCTCGGTCTCCTCGAGCGAGGAATACGGACGGCGCCCGCGCGAGGAGATGCCGCTCCGCGAGGAGAGCAGGATCGAGCCGGTGAGCCCCTACGCGGTGAGCAAGGCGGCCCAGGGCATGCTCGCCCTCCAGTACGGGACGTGCCACGGGCTGCCGGTGATCGTGACGCGCAGCTTCGGGCACACGGGCCCCGGGCAGTCCGACATGTTCGTCCTGCCGGCCTTCGCCCGCCGGTGCGCCCGGGTCCGGCTTGGACTCGACGAGCCGGTCGTCCGCACGGGCAACATCGACGTCGAGCGGGATTTCCTCGACGTGCGGGACGTCGTCAGGGCCTACCGGCTGCTCGTGGAGAGCGGCAGCCGGGGCCGGGTCTTCAACGTCTGCTCGGGGACGGGGCTGCAACTCCGCGACGCGCTCGATATCCTGCTCGCGAGGATCCCCGGCGACGTGCAGGTCGAGACCGACCCGGCCCTGCTGCGGCCGGTGGACGTGCCGGTCATGATCGGAAGCAACGAGCGGCTTCGCGCGGCGATCGACTGGGAGCCGTCGATCGGCCGCGGGCGGATGCTCGCCGACCTCGCCGACTGGTGGGAACGCCGGGAGGCGGCGGACGGATAGAGACGGCGGACCGGGCCGGCGCGACGGCCCGGCGCGCGCCCCGCGGGGCGCGCAAGCGAACGGACATCACAAGGAGAGTACGATGCCCAATATCTGCATGGTCGGAACCGGCTACGTCGGGCTCGTGAGCGGGGCGTGCCTCGCCGATTTCGGCAACCGGGTGATCTGCGTCGACATCGACCGCGAACGGATCGCGAAGATCCAGGACGGCGTCATGCCGATCTACGAGCCGGGGCTCAAGGAACTGGTGAAACGCAACTACGACGCGGGACGCCTCCTCTTCACGACCGATCTCGAACAGGCGGTCGCCGAGTCCCTCGTCGTCTTCTCGGCCGTCGGCACGCCGATGGGCGACGACGGCGCGGCCGACCTCAGCCAGATCTTCACGGTGGCCGAGGACGTCGCGAAGGCGATGGACGGCTACCGGATCCTCGTGCAGAAGAGCACCGTGCCGGTCGGCACGTCCGAGCGCGTCGGGGAGATCGTCCGCGAGCACGTCGAGAACGACATCCCCTTCGACCGCGTCTCCAATCCCGAGTTCCTGCGCGAGGGATCGGCGATCGAGGACTTCATGCGGCCGAACCGCGTCGTCATCGGCGTGGAGAGCGAGCGCGCGCGCGAGGTGATGCGCGAGATCTACCGGCCGCTCTACCTGCTCGAGACGCCGCTCGTCTTCACCGACATCCGCACCGCCGAGCTCATCAAGTACGCGAGCAACGCCTTCCTCGCCGTCAAGATCTCCTTCGTCAACGAGATGGCCGATCTCTGCGAGGCGCTCGGCGCGAACGTCGACGACGTCGCGCGGGCGATGGGCCTCGACAAGCGGATCGGATCGAAGTTCCTGCATGCCGGCGTCGGCTACGGCGGCTCCTGCCTGCCGAAGGACGTCTCCGCGATCCTGCACACCGCCGCCGAAACGGAGATCCCGCTCAGGATCATCGAGGCGGCGAGCGAGGTCAACGACGGGCGGATCGACCGGCTCCTCGAGAAGCTCCGGGCCGAGATCCCCGACCTGTCGGGACGGACGATCGCCCTCCTCGGGCTCTCCTTCAAGCCGAACACCGACGACATGCGCCACGCGCCGTCCCTGCGCCTCGTCGCGCGGCTCCGGGAGGCGGGGGCGACGGTGCGCGCATTCGACCCGATCGCGATGGACAACGCGCGCACCCTGTACAAGCTCGACATCGAGTACGCGGAGAACGCCTACGGTGCGATCGACGGCGCGGACGGGCTCGTCATCGCGACCGAGTGGAACGAGTTCCGCGTCCTCGACCTCGACAAGGTCAAGGGGATGCTCGCGGAGCCGGTCGTGATCGACTGCCGCAACATCTACAAGCCCGACATCATGCGGGAGAAGGGGTTCAGGTACCACTCCTTCGGCCGCGAGCGCCCGTAGGGAGGAGAAGGTCGATGAAACGGATCCTCGTGACCGGCGGCGCCGGGTTCATCGGAACGAACTTCGTGCGCCTGCTGCTCAAGCGCAGGGGGGCGGCGCACGTCACCGTCCTCGACAAGCTCACCTACGCCGGCAATCCCGCGAACCTCCGCCCCTTCGAGGGCCGGCCCGATTTCCGGTTCGTCAAGGGGGACATCTGCAACGGCAGGCTCCTCGACGAGCTGATGCCCGGCGTCGACGTCCTCTACAACTTCGCCGCGGAGACGCACGTCGACCGGTCGATCCTCGAGGGGGGCTCCTTCGTGAAGACCGACGTGATGGGCACCTACACGCTCCTGCAGCGCGCCCTCAAGCACGGGCTGCCGCGGTTCGTGCAGATCTCCACCGACGAGGTCTACGGGAGCACGCTCCGCGGCGGGTTCCGGGAAGACGACCCGATCCGGCCCAACAGCCCCTACTCGGCGAGCAAGTCGGGCGCCGATCTCCTCGTGCGCGCGTTCCACCGCACGCACGGGCTTCCCGCGGTGATCACCCGGTCGTCGAACAACTACGGGCCCTTCCAGCACCCGGAGAAGTTCATCCCCCTCTTCGTGACGAACGCCCTCGAGGGCAAGCCGCTGCCACTCTACGGCGACGGCCGCAACGTGCGCGACTGGATCTACGTGGAGGACCACTGCGCCGGCGT